>CAZTWR010000014.1:10463-18431 GCA_964618055.1 uncultured Pirellulales bacterium
CTGATGGCAGTATAGTCGGCTGGGGCGATAATTATTATGGCCAGGCCAGCCCGCCTGTTGGAAATGACTTTATCACCGTAGCAGCAGGTGGGGCCCCTCACAGTCTTGGCCTAAAAAGTGATGGCAGTATTGTCGGCTGGGGCTACAATTATTATGGTCAGGCCAGCCCGCCAGATGGTAATCACTTTATCGCCATCGCAGCAGGTGGCTTGCACAGTCTCGCCTTGAAATCTGACGGCAGCATAGTCGGCTGGGGCGAAAATTATTATGGCCAAGCCAGCCCGCCAGATGGTAATCACTTTATCGCCATCGTAGCAGGCGGCTTTCATAGTCTTGCTCTGAAATCTGATGGCAGTATAGTCGGCTGGGGCGAAAATTATTATGGCCAGGCCAGCCCGCCAGATGGTAATCACTTTACCGCCATCGCAGCAGGCGGCTTGCACAGTCTTGCCCTGAAATCTGATGGCAGTATTGTCGGCTGGGGCAGTAACTATGATTGGGATGGAATAAACTGGGTTGGTCAGGCGACCCCACCTGCAGGTAACGACTTTATCGCCATAGCAGCAGGCCTGCTATACAGTCTTGCCCTGAAATCTGATGGCAGTATCACCGCCTGGGGATACAATAATTACGGCCAGTGTGATGTTCCATCGCCCAATACCGGTTTCACCGGTATCACAGCAGGTGCTGCTCACAGCCTTGCCTTGAGGGAAGATGGCAGTATCGTCGCCTGGGGTGACAATTGCTATGGCCAGGCCAGCCCGCCTGCGGGAAATGACTTCATTGCCATTGCTGGAGGCGAGATGCACAGTCTTGCCATCAAGGAGTTGTCTTGTTTATATGAGCTTGCTGGTGACTTAAATGACGATTGTAAGGTTGATTTTTACGACTTTGCAGTGATGGCAATGAACTGGTTAATCGATGTTGACTTTTCAGACTTTGAGCTAATGGCAGCCAACTGGCTGATTGATTGCAACCTGACCCCAGAAGACCCTGCCTGCGTACCAAAATGAGGCATAAGAAGGACGGATGACAGGCGAGCGACACAAGGACGCATAACGCAAGCTCATCCCGAGCACAGTCGAGGGGACGCACTATGCACGATGAGGCACGAGCCACGAATCATGTTTATATTTTCA
This sequence comes from uncultured Pirellulales bacterium, assembly GCA_964618055.1. Taxonomy (GTDB): domain Bacteria; phylum Planctomycetota; class Phycisphaerae; order Sedimentisphaerales; family Anaerobacaceae; genus CAYYFT01. The sequence continues at coordinate 11,603 of CAZTWR010000014.1, forward strand.
GCTCAAAATAAAAGCTGCTGCAATTGAGTAGCGCACTGGCGAAATCTATCGGCCGGCAGCGTTACCGTCTGCCACTTCGGGCTGCGGCGTTTCATAAACCTGCGATAATCGTCCAATTCGATGGCGAAAAATACATACCTGTTTGTGTCAGAGTCATAAACCTCTCTGCCGTCAAAATCAACGTCGACATTTTCTATTTTGTAGGCAAAGACAAAAACAGCGGTATGACCCCGCCCGAAAACCTCCCGCCACTTCGTCAGCCCATCGATATCCTCAGCCGTAACCCAGCATTCAAATCCTGTCAATTTGGCAAAGCTGGTTCCCTTAAACAATCTGCCCTTTACCTCGGCAATTATTATCTGCTGGGTTCCGCTGTCAGGCGTCCTCCGCAAGGAGTCCCTAGGACTGCGGACCGCAAAGCGGGGTCCCTGTTCATTAGGCGGATATAATAGGAAATCAAAGCTTTTGACCTTCGACTGTCCAAAGGCCGATTTTTTATGCTCATCTACTGTAACGTACTGGATATGATTGTCAATCAGCCAATTTTCAAATGCCCGCTCATAGTGGTTGGGAGAAAAATCCTTCATTTCGACTCAAGGTTTTCCGCTTGGGGACGCCTTACGGCGGAGTTCTCCGTAAGTCCGCTTGGGGACGCCTTACGGCGGAGTCCCTAAGACTGCGAAAAATTTATCAATTTCAATCGTTTTCTGGTCGTGAGTAGTCATATCTTTAACTACAAGCTGGTTGCTTTTGAACTCATCGCCGATGATAATACACTTTTTAGCGTTTAGGGCCGAGGCTTGTTTGAGTTGTCTGCTCAGGTTGGTGAACTTGTAACTGAAATCAGCCGAATAACCTTTTGTTCGTAACTCGGCCACCAGTTTAACAGCATCCTTCTTAGAAAGTGCCGGCGCCACGCAGGCAACAAAATAATCCAATTCTCGCGGCTTAGGTTTGAGCAATCCTCTTTCCTCAAGCAATATTGCCAACACACTATCGCCTATGCCAAAGCCGGTAGCCTGTATGTCAGGGCCACCAAACTGTTTCAGTAAATCATCGTATCTGCCGCCTCCGCCAATAGCACGAAGCTCACCTCCGTAGTCGTAAATCTCATACACAATGCCCGTGTAATAAGCCAGACCCCTAACAATACTTAGGTCGAATTTACAATAGTCCCCAACTCCCATTCGGTTAAGCCAATCAAGTAAAATTGTAAGTTCATCGAGGGCCTCATTAATTTCGTCATTAAGCTCGATTATCTCCTTGATATCAGAAACCGCTTTAATCTCCATAAAAGCCTGGACCTTGCTGGCCATTTTGGCATCCGGAACCCGTTTATTAAGCATTTGCTTAAAGGTTCCCAGCGGCAATTTGTCCCTTTTATCGAGCACAGAATACAGCGAATCCAAACGCTTTTCGGAAATCCCTATCTTCTTGAGAATAGCGGATAGTAACTTTCTACTGGATATCTTCACTACAATATCGTTGGGGGTTAGTCCTACTTCCCGCAGGTAATCCAAAGCACAGAATATTACCTCAGCGTCAGCCAGCACATCCTCTACGCCGATTATGTCGACATTCCACTGGAAGAACTCACGAAGCCGGCCCCTCTGAGGACGTTCAGCCCGGCACAATCTCGGCACCGAGAACCATTTTATAGGCCTCGATAGCGAATTGATTTGCTGGTTTATCATTCTTGCCAGGGTAGGTGTAATTTCCGGCCTTATTGCCAGCTCCCTGCCGCCTCTATCTTTTAGCGAGAAAAGCTGTTCGGCGATTTCATCGCCGCTTTTTATCTGGAACATCTTCAAATACTCAAACATCGGCCCATCGTACTCCTCGAACCCATTGCGCAAAGATACCTTTTTCCAGCCATCAATAATCCAGTTTCTCCGGGCCATATCCGGTGGATAAAAATCTCTCGTTCCTTTTACCGGCGGTATCTTCATTTCTTTTTGCCCTTCCTTCGGATTTTACGCTTTTCCGCTGTGTTAGCGCCGAGTTTTATCTTCATATATTCCTCCATTTGCTTATCGTTTGTAAAGTGCAGCTCATAGTCGTACTCTCCCTCGACAAAGTCGCAGTTCTTATGGCTGTATTGTCTGCATATCCGTGGCCTTTTATCGTATATCTCGCATCTGTTGTCTTTTTCAGAGAAGTGCTTGCACTTGTTCTTTATGTTTATGTACCAATCGCCGTCCTCTACGAATACTGTTGTATTCTTGTGGCATAGATACCATCTTATGTCATCATAGTCTCCTTTATCCTCTGGTGTTTCAATCGGCAGCGCAAAATACCGGCAGCACAGCCCCGAGCACTTGTCACACAAAACCTTTTTCGCCATTACAATATATCCCGAATACACCAAACGCTATATACTAAACGCCAGACACTATAAGCTATTAGTCCGCTACCGTCAAGAAATGCAAAACGGCTGTTTATCCCGTTAGAAAGGAAGCTTCGCCCCTTCTCCGTAGTAGTCCGCAGGACGCCTTGCAGCGGAACTATGAAGGACGAACCTTTGGGTAGGGTAAAAAATACATAGCTCTCCGTAAGTCCGCTTGGGGACGCCTAACGGCGGAGTCCATAGGACTGCCACAGGTAATGAGGGTGGGGTTTAAAGCCCCGCCCGAGCTTTCCAACGGGGTTTACCGTTTTGGGGACTAAGCAGATATAGCAATTTATCGGCACAATTCTTATAATGCAGTTTCCGCTTTTATAATATGTATTTCCTTTAAGATGGAACTAAATGCCAAAAGCAATAATCGAGATAATATATCAGGATGATGATATTCTTGTCATCAATAAACCTGCCGGCGTATCGGTTACCAAAGACCGCACAGGTGCGCCTCAGCTCGTCGATTTTCTTACTGACCAGTTAGGCCGGCAAATATACAGTCAGCTGCGCTTGGTGCATCGCCTCGACAAGGACACTTCCGGCGTTATGATTTTAGCTAAGAATGCTGAAACCCAATCGGTGCTTTCCGGTTATTTTGAGAAAAAGCTCATCAAAAAGACCTATTTGGCTATCGTAACCGGCGTCGTGCCCGGCCGGCAAGGCACAATCAAAGCGCCTTTAACACGCAGTCGCAAAAATCCAGCTCTTATGTGCATCGCTCGAAAAAAGGGAAAGGCAGCGGTTACCAATTGGCAGTTGCTTGCTGATTTCGGCCCAGCTGCCTTATTAGCAGTGAACCCATTGACAGGCCGAACACACCAGATTCGCGTCCACCTGCCCAGCATAGCTCTGCCGTTGGCAATTGACCCATTATATGGAAGCGGCAGGCCCTTATTTCTCTCTGACTTCAAATCAGATTATCGACTGACTAAAGGCCAAACCGAAAAACCGCTTATCGAGCGACTGACACTACACGCTTACCAAATCGAATTGCCACCATCTGCTTCTGTCATTCCTGCGAAAGCAGGAATCCATCACCATAACCGCCCCAAAGTCTTCGTCGCCCCCCTGGGTAAGAAATTCGCTGCCTGCCTTAAAATGCTCACCAAACATAACTCTAAAGGCCTTGATGCCTTCACCAACCCTGATAATTTCTCTAAGATTATAAATACTCAGAAATTATACTGATTATTTTATTTAATTATAACATTTGATTTGACGGTTTTTACTTGACCAAGCAGGTCTCTTCCAATTAAATTTGCGATTTTGTGTAGAACCTTAAACCATTATTATCCGAAAATACATCCATGGTCGAGAAAACTGTAAAAGTTGGACTTGTTGGCTTTGGTACCGTCGGCACAGGTGTTGCAAAGCTCATACTTGATGAAGCTGATTCCATAGCAGCCAAAACTGGCCTTCGTCCGGAACTTGCTTGTGTAGTTGACACCGATATCGCTTCTGCCAGGCCGGTAAAACTGCCGGACGGTATCCTTACCGATGACTTGGATAAACTCCTAAAGGACAACTCCATTCGAATAGGTGTCGAGCTGGTCGGCGGAACTGATGCCGCAAAGCAAATCCAGCTTAAAATGCTCCAGGCAGGCAAAGATGTCGTTACTGCCAATAAGGCCCTTTTAGCTGAACACGGCAGCGAACTATACAAAGCTGCTCACGAAAACGGCCGCTGTATTGCCTTTGAAGCCAGCTGTGTCGGCGGGATACCGATTGTCTCAGGAATCAGAACAGGATTAAGGGCAAACGACATCACGGCGATGTACGGTATTGTCAATGGAACCTGCAACTACATCCTCTCTAATATGACCAGCAAAGATGAGGACTTCTCCGAGGCTCTGGCTGCCGCACAGGAGAAAGGCTACGCTGAGGCTGACCCAGCATTGGATATCAGCGGCGATGACAGCGCTCACAAGCTGGCCATACTCGCTTCTATTGCCTTCGGATATGAAATCACGCTCGATGATATTTTTGTTGAAGGCATTGAAGAAGTTTCGAAAGATGACATTCGCTATGGCGGCGAAATGGGTTACGTACTCAAATTGCTGGTAATCGGACAAAAAGACAAAGACAACAGGATATCCCTCAGGGTGCATCCTTCTTTCATTGCCAAAGATAACTCACTTGCACGTGTCGATGGTTCATTTAATGCTGTAAGTATATTTGGCAGTGCCGTCGGCCAGGTAATGTACTACGGCCGAGGGGCTGGAATGATGCCAACTGCAAGTGCCGTCGTTGCTGACATTATTGATGTCGCTCTGGGAAACTCCGCCACTACTTTTCGCCACCTGCACTTGAAACCGCGGAGCGAAACAGTGCCACTAATTGAGAAAATCGGCGATATTGTAAGCAGGTTTTATATCAGGCTAATGGTCAAGGACCAACCGGGAGGAGTGGCCTGCTTTAGCAAAGTACTTGGCGACCAGCAGATAAGTATATCCGGCGTATTACAACATGAAGGCACTGGACCAGACAATACTGTACCAGTGGTAATCACGACGCATCCTACGCAGCAGAGAAACGTCACCGCCGCATTAGAAGGTATGGAAAAACTTGACGTTATTGGCGGAAAGCCGGTCTGCATAAGAATCGTTGATATACCGGAGGATAAGGATTAATGACCAAATACGCCATAATAGTTCCTGATGGTGCAGCGGACGAACCATTAGAGCAGCTTGGTAAAAAGACTGTCCTCCAAATCGCCCAAACGCCCAATTTGGATAAAATCAGCACACAGGGCAGGCAGGGTCTTGTCCGAACAGTTCCAGCCGGTCTCGAACCTGGCAGCGATATTGCGCAAATGAGCCTGCTCGGCTATAACCCCCTCACGTTTTATACCGGCCGCGCACCGATAGAAGCGGTGGCACGCAATATCAAGTTATCTGCCAACGACTGGGTCTTCAGATGCAATCTCGTTACCATTTGCGACGGCAAAATGGAAGACCATAGCGCCGGACACATCTCTACTGAAGAAGCTGGCAAACTGATAAAAGACTTAAACGAACAATTAGCATCTGAACAGTTTCACTTCTATGCCGGTGTAAGCTATCGACACTTGTTGGTCTTCAAAGGGGTTGATTTCGACGTTCAGACGTATCCGCCCCACGATTACATAGGTTCTGCAATAGAAAAGATTTTACCACGCGGCAAGGGTGCTGAAACGCTTATCGATTTGATTGCCCGCTCACAACAGCTTTTCGCCAATCACGACATCAACAAAGTCAAAAAAGACCTCGGCGAAAATCAGGTAAGTTCCATCTGGCTCTGGGGACAGGGCAAAAAGGCCCGAATGGAAAGTTTCAAAAAGCGATTTGGAATCAAAGGTGCTACCATCACCGCCGTCGACCTTGTAAAAGGCTTGTCAATGCTCATTGGCTTTGATTTGATAGACGTCCCCGGTGCTACCGGATTTGTCGACACAAATTATCAGGGCAAAGCTTCTGCTGCAATAGAGGCGCTCGATAAATATGACCTCGTTTTTATCCATATAGAAGCTCCCGATGAGGCATCTCATAATGGCAGTATCGAGATGAAGAAAAAAGCTATTGAGCAGATTGATAAGTATATTGTCGGGCCTGTCCTTGAGGCGCTGCAGGGCTACGAAAGCTGGAGAATACTTGTTTTACCGGACCATCCTACCCCTGTCTCAAGCAGGGCGCACTCACCTGAGCCGGTCCCATTTGCTATGGCAGGAACCGATGTCAGCGGCATTTTGCATACAACTTTTAGTGAAGCCAACGCCGCAAGGTCGGGATTTAGAATAGACAACGGTTTTGAGTTGATGGAATATTTCTTAGAAAGCTAAACAGTAGACAGCTAAAATGGTGATAATTGTACAAAAATTTGGCGGCACTTCGCTCGCCGACGCAGAAAAAATTCGCCAGGCTGCTAAGAGGGTAATCAAGGCAGTCAAGAGCGGCTTTTCAGTCGTAGTGGTTGCTTCGGCCCGTGGAAAGCAAACCGATGAGCTTATCGCAGATGCTCTCGAGCTCAATCCAAATCCACCCGAACGTGAGATGGACCAGCTGCTCAGTACCGGCGAGATACAAACAGTCTCACTTTTTGCTATGGCGCTCGACGCCGCTGGTTATGATGCTATCAGTTTTACAGCCGGTCAAATCCAGATGATGACCGACAGCGTTCATACAAAAGCGCGGATAAAAAGCATCGGAGCCGAGCGAATTCAAAAGCAATTAGACGAAGGTAAAATCGTTCTTGTCGCTGGCTTCCAGGGAATAGATGAGAATGGAAACGTAACGACGCTCGGCAGAGGCGGCTCAGACACAACTGCAGTCGCCCTGGCCGCAACTCTGGGAGCTAAGGAATGTGAAATTTATACCGACGTTGATGGAATACACACCACCGACCCGCGAATGTTTAAAAATGCTGTAAAAATGGAACTGATTAGCTACGACGAAA
>CAZTWR010000015.1:0-18172 GCA_964618055.1 uncultured Pirellulales bacterium
AAGAACAGGCATATAAATCCAGCGGACTTTTTGTTAAAACCACCAATATTACACAAACCGCCAAAGGCCAGGAAGGACTCTGGACAACAACAGTAGCGATAGCAATGTTTCTGTTCGATTGACCAGTTGGGCTACTTATCATGAAAGAAGGGTTTAATTTCGGGTATTTGCCTGAAGAATATTCCAATCCAAATAATGCTAATATAGTTATCATCCCTGTCACATATGATGGAACAAGCACATGGTGTAAAGGCGCCGATAAAGGCCCGACAGCGATAATTGAAGCCTCAGCTAATATGGAGCTCTATGATATAGAGACTGATTCGGAGGTTTATAAGAAAGGCATATTTACCGAAGAGCCAATAGCTGGAGAAATCTCCACTACGGAGATGGTTGAAACAGTTACGGAAACGGTAAAGTATCATCTTGAAAGAAACAAGTTCGCAGTGGTTATAGGCGGGGAGCACTCGGTCAGTATCGGTTCAATTAAAGCTCATACGGAACAATACGCCAATCTTACTGTTTTGCAATTGGACGCTCACGCCGATTTGCGAGAAGAATACAACGGTTCAAAATATAACCATGCCTGTGTTATGGCCCGTGCTAAAGAGCTTTGCCCAATCGTACAAGTGGGTATCAGAAGTATGGATTATTCTGAAAAAGAATCTATAGACTCGTCCAAGACGTTTTTTGCAAAGGACATATACAACAATACAGACCGGATTAGGAAAGTTATTTCCGGGCTCTCTGGCAATGTGTACATAACAATCGACCTGGATGTTTTTGACCCTTCTATAATGCCTTCTACCGGCACACCTGAGCCTGGAGGATTGCTTTGGTATGACGTGCTGGCTTTATTGAAAGCAGTTTCCGAGAAGAAAAATATTGTTGGTTTTGATGTTGTTGAGCTATGCCCGGATGGCAGAAATAAGGCTCCAGATTTTTTAGCTGCAAAGCTTATCTACAAATTGTTGAGTTATAAGTTTGGAGGTTGAAATGCAAAAGGAAGATTTCCTCAAAGACCATGTGAAGCACATCGACATAAAATCCTTCGACTCGACTGGAATAATTGAGGGTATGAAAAATATGTCCTTCACTGCAAGAGATACAGCGAAAGCAGCGGAGCTTCTCAATGTAATGATAAATGATGAGGAATGCACAATTATCCTCTGCATCGCAGGCAGTACCGGTGCGGCAGGTTGCATGCAAATTTATGCGGATATGGTTAAACACAATATGGTGGATGTTATAGTTGCCACAGGGGCGGTGATAGTTGATATGGATTTCTTCGAAGCTCTGGGGTTCAAGCATTATAAAGGCAGTCCGTTTGTAGATGACAAGAAGCTAAGAGAGCTGTGTATAGACAGGATTTACGATACTTTCATTGATGAAGAACAATTGCAGGTCTGCGATAATACGGTCAAAGAAATAGCTGATTCACTGGCTCGACGGCCTTATTCCTCAAGAGAGTTTATCAGAGAAATGGGCAGATATCTTCTTAATAATGCAGAAAAACCTGATTCCTTAGTTCAACTTGCGTATGAAAGTGAGGTGCCTATATTCTGCCCCGCCTTTTCAGATTCAAGTGCCGGCTTCGGTCTGGTCAAGCATCAGGTTGAAAATGAGGAAAATCACGTTTCCATTGATTCCGTAAAAGATTTCAGGGAGTTGACAGAAATAAAAATTAAATCACCTGTTTCGGGATTATTTATGATTGGCGGAGGAGTGCCAAAAAATTTTGCTCAAGATACGGTTATTTGTGCGGAAGTTCTGGGAAAGCCTGTGCAAATGCACAAATATGCTGTGCAGATTACGGTCGCTGATGTCAGGGACGGCGCCTGCTCAAGCTCCACCCTCAAAGAGGCCTGCTCGTGGGGTAAGGTAGACAGCGGATATGAACAAATGGTTTACGCCGAAGCTACCAGCGTTCTGCCGTTGGTAGTCAGCTATGTTTATCATATGCAAAGCTGGGAGGGTCGGCAGCAAAGAAATTGGAATAAGATATTTGAATAATTGTTTCAGGAGGAATTTAAAGGAGCAAAGAAATGAATGGAAGAAAATTAATTTTCACTTTCCTGGTTTTGCCGGTTTGCTTATTGGCTTTGACAGGTTGTGACCGCATTACCAAGGAAAGAGACAAGGCCCTTGCAGAGGCCGCCGAGGCAAAAGCGGAGTTGGCAACGGTAAAAGCTGATTTGAGGAAAACTGAGAGCGAAAGAGATGAATTAGAGGAGAGGATAGCTGAAATTTCTCAAGAACTGGGGGACACAAGGTCAGAACTTGCTGCTGCTGAACAGGCACAAGAGGATTTGGAAAATCAAATCAGAGAATTTGCTGAACAACAAGATTCGGCTATTGCCGGAATAAAAGACGCACAAACGTTAATTAAGAAACTGAAAAATCAATTGAAAGAAAAGACTGAAGAAATCCGGGAACTTGAGCAGTGGAACCGAGAACTTCAGGCAACTATCCAGCAGCTTCAAGAACAGATTGAACAAAGCAGCGAGCAACGGGACGAGGAGTCGTATGAACAGTTCGAAGAAGAGATAGAAGAGGAGGTTGCAGATGAAAATAACGTTTGAAGATTTAACTTACAAAGCACAGAGCCGCCTGTCTGCTGAAGCAGGCGTTAAATCGCCAAATGAAATGAATCGGGACATTAGACCTGTGGCAATTGTTGAGCTTGACAGAGAAGGCTGTTTACTTACACGGTAACAGAATTGTTACAGTGGTTCCGCTGCCGGGCTGGCTTGTTATGTTTAGCAAGCCGGCGTTTAATTTTATGAGCCTAGCAGCGTGAGCAAGGCCCATTCCTCGTTTTCGTCCGGCCGGCTGATTAGAGAAAAACGGGTGGGTTGCCTTTTGAAGTGTCTCAGAATCCATTCCGCAACCGAGGTCGGCGATTGTCAGTTTTACAAAGTTGCCGGATTCGTCGGTGGATACGGTAATTTTTACCGGGCCGATTTTGTCCGGATAGGATTGGAGAGAGTTGGAAATAATATTTGCGATTGCCGATACAATCTGAGCAGAATCGGCGAAAACGTTTTTGATGTCCCCGGCAACCTCAATCCGTGCATCGATATGTTCTACATTTGTCTTTTGAGAGGCCAGCTGTATAGCTTCATCGAGTATCTGTCTATGGTCTGTCCAGGTTGGCCGAGGTTGCGGCGGGCTGGCAAAGACAAACAGGTCATCGATAATCGCAGATATTTCGTCAGCATTTTCCCGGATTTGTCTGAGGATTTGTTTTTTTTCAGGGTCTATCTCACTCTCAGTGAGTACTTGTGCTCTGCCTGATATGACCGAGAGTGGATTATTCAACTCGTGTGCTGCACCACCTGCCATCTCAGCTAAAGCGTTTAGAGCGTCGGCGGCAATCTGCGGCTGTGTATCGGCGGGTCTGGTGAGCAACTGCGCAAACTGCTCGGCAAATCGCCGCTGGCTGTAAGAAGCAAAAGCCAGGCCTAAAACAGCACCTGCAATAGAGGCAGATGTCCTGAACCTCTCCTCGAACTGCTGCGTTTCGGCCGGCCCTTCAACCACGCTCAGGACAGGGTAGTGAAGCTCAAAAACAATCGCTCCGACTGCTTTATTGCCGGAAAGCAAGGGGAGCAACTTTGTATGGCTCAATTCGAACTGGACGTCTATTTGCTCAAACAGCCAAGCAGCGTAATCCTGCGCATTAAGAATTGCAAAACTGTTTGTAATCTCCTGTGGTATCGCCGGTGTTTCAGCGGGAGCGTTTAGTATGACGGATTTTGCCTGCGACGAGCTTTCTACAATAACAGCTTTTAGAAACTGCGAGTCAGCCGGAGCAGCTAAATATAAACAGACCAGACCTGTCTGATAAAACTTTTGCCAGCGGAGAGCAAAGTTTTCCGCTATGTCAATCGGCTCATCATCTGAATTTATACTCAGCAGAAATTCTTTTGTAAAATCGAAATGGCTTAAAGCGGTTTGCAACTGGCGATTTTCGCGTGACAATTCCGCGTGCTTCTGTGCTAACTGTGCGGCGGTAGTGTGAATGATGTTACAATAATCATTAGCGGTAATTGGTAAATCCAATCCCAAAACTTCGGATTTTCGTGCAACCTTATCAGCCAAGTTCCAGCGGATTTGCTCCAATTGCTCTGGATTTATTGCCATTGACTGGGCTATTTTGTCCGCCGAATCAGGAATATCGAAACTTCCCGATTGGCCAATACCGCACTGTCGTGCGATTAAATCGGCTAACTGAACTACCTTGGCAATTGCTGCCTCGGGCATACTCTGAGAGATTAGATGAACATCACTATGGTGTAGCCAGATTGCGAGGATAATCTGGTTTGGCAGGTGCCATTTCACAGCCAGCTGTTTGCCGAGGATTGTATGGTCCAGGCCAAGATGTTCTTGCTCAAGCGTTCGGCTGCTGGCTTGCTGTGATTTTGCCTGTTCGACGATACCGGCAAAACTTCTCGGCATTGCCTCATCGAGTGCAAGTTTTCCAATATCATGTAGCAGACCGGCTGAATATGCCAACTGCGAGTCCATCTGAGGCGATATGATTTCGGCAATATCTTCAGCACAACAAGCGACAGCAAGAGAATGTACTAAAAGCTGTCTTCTAAACAATACTCTGTGCTCGTCCCGGCCGAAGGCCGGATATACTTTGACAGACAAAATGGCCTCGCGAATAGCATAAGCAGGCAGTTTGTCAAGCGCCTGGCGAACCGAGGGGCTCTCGTCAGGATAGCTTAACCGGTGCTGGTGCACAATCGAAAGAATCTTAGCGGCAAGAGCCGGGTCCGATTCAATTGTTTCAGCTAAGGCCGAGAGCTGGGCCTGTAACAACTGAGAAAGAAACCGTGTCGCAACGCAAGGCAAGGTCGAAAGAGATTTGAGCCGACGAATAACAAGCTCTACCTGGTGAGCAACCGTCGGGTCAGCGATTTTTTCCAGCATTTAGTTATATCCTCGTATTTAGCTGTTAGTATTTAATCACTAAGTCGCAATCAGCAACAACTAAATACTACTCACTAACCACTATTGCCTATCTCATCTGTAAGACGGTGGTGATTTTGCCAGTAAGTTCAGCGATATCAAACGGTTTTTTTATGAAATCTTCAGCACCGGATTTCAGCAACTGGTCGATTTCATCCCGCTTTACAACGCCGCTTACAATAATAATCTTGATGCTTTCGAAGTCGGGATTTTTTCTTATCGTCTGACAGACGACATTGCCGTTGATATCCGGCAGCATATAATCGAGCAGTATCAGGTCAGGTCGGAACTGCTGGGTTGATATTCCCGCTTCATAGCCGCTGGATGCGGTTTTGGTTTCGAATCTGCCGTCCCGGACAAGGACATCAACCATAAGCTCGACGATTTCAGCATCATCATCAACGATAAGGACCTTCTTTTTACCAGACTCGAGATTGTCCAGAGGGATATCGTTTTCCTTCATAAATTTGATGAGCTTCTGACGTGGAATCCTGCGGAATCTTGAGCCTGGGATGCGGAATCCCTGCAGCCGGCCTGAGTCAAAACACCTGATGATTGTCTGCTGGCTTACCTTGCAAACCTCGGCGGCTTCGCCGGTTGTAAATACGTCCTTCATTTTATCCACTCCTCTTTTTTAACCAAACTCTCCTGGCACAAGGCCTCTCTAAATTGCCTTATTATCCTAATTTAACTATCGGACTTTGTAATTGTCAAGAATAAAAAAATATTGAAAAACCCGACTTTCAGTTATGAAAGTCTATATATTATCAGTCGTCAGAGGGACTTAGCGGGGATTGCAGCGGGTTTAGTAGTTAAAAACAGGTAGTTCAGTAGTTCAAGGGATAAGAGCCGAGTAGATTATCGGACGTGCGGTCGGTAGAGGAAACGTTTAATTTTTGAATTTGCCCTGTAGAAAAAACAATGAATACGTCATTCTGAACGGAGCATAAGCAAAGTAAAAAATCTTTTTTGATTCAAAAACGAGATTCTTCGGCTTCGCCTCAGAATGCCAAACAGTGTTTTCTACAAAGCATTTTGAATTTTGAGCTTTGAGTCCTTGTTTTTAATCACCTACAAAGAACCCGGAACCAAGTAACAAAATTCCTTCTCCCTCACTTTTTGCTTCGAGGACATCCCATTACGTTACGGTCGGTCCCGATACTATATTCAATCACAAAACCATTCGTCTAAACAGCCAATTTTTCAGCATCCGGGGTGCCGGGTGGTAATCTTAGATGACATCAACAACCTGAAAAGTTTACAGGCAATCCCGCCAATGGCGGGTCGCCACATCCACCTATATAGGCATCCGGAGCAAAAGAGGCCCGCTCGCTACCGAAGCTGTTAACTGTGGAATAGCCAACAAAGTGGCAAAGTTACTAAAAGGGCTTATCTCCGGCTCCGATTTGCTAAGTGCCCGATTTATTTACAATTATGATGATTTTAAGAAAAAGATGTTTAGATTGGCACTGTTTTCTATTGACAGGGGTTGTAGTTTTCTGCTATAGTATATATGTTGCGATAGGCGGTTTCGTCATATAAAGGGCAGAATAGCCAAATAAAGGAAATATCGCAACAGGGGAGACGGGTGGTGATAAGCAATTCACAGATGGCCCGAGTCTCCCTTTTTATGCGCATCGTATTTTCTGCGGCCGACACCTTTGCCGCTCGGGCAGGACGTTTTCAATTGATTATCGAATCCCCATTTCACCTCATCAGTCTTGGCGTTATCGGCGGTAAACAGATATGCAAACAAGCTGCAAATATAAGTCCGAAAATACAGACAAATCAATGCGCACACACTTTTGTCAATACCTGAGCTTTAATAACCTCAACTGCCCTGAAACCGATAACCAAATTACTTATAGGGCTACCAACTTTTAAACACTTCTTTGTCCTTAAAGCCAGCCTCTTGTTAAGCCGAACTTAAAATCCTGGAGCTACCGTAAATTAACTATTGAAAAGCAAGGTCTTATGGACCATAAACAGCGATATAGAAGATTGCGTCTGCTTATTAGCAAACTCAACAAAGAACGCAAAAAGCAGGCGAAAAAAATAGATATACTCTGCAACGACTTTATCGCAGCTCATAGAGACTTTATCAAAAAATTAGATACCATCAGTTTTGCAGCAAATTTCTATGAGACAATCGTGGGAACAACTGACCTGAGCAGCCTTGTCCTTACCGCCAGCAAACTCATCAAAGACGAAATTCACGATGCAAATGTCACCTTCTTCCTGCGTCAAACAGACAACTTCAAACTGCATATGTCCGAAAGCGACCAGCCGATACTGCTGGAAAAGCAGGGACTGGAGAATTGTTTCACGCCCGAGGTAGTGGATAATATCTGCAAGTCGAATAAAATATGCACTCTCGATGATATGTTTGCAATGGGCCTGCAGGGTAACCTAACCCGCCTAAATAAAATCTCAGCCGCTACAATCCCCCTCAGTCAAGCTGGTCCGTCTCTGGGCTTCATACTGATTTACCGCTCAGCGCAAAACAAATTAACCTCCGATGAGCTAAACAATATAGCTGCAACAGCCCCAGGACTGTCCCAAGCGATTGCCTCCTGCCAAGCCCCCTGTCACTCAACTGATTAAGGATTCTGCCGGCATTAAACTGCCGGTTTAAAATCCATAGGTGGACTACCCCCTACATCAGACTTCTCTGATGAGATTAACTCAGCTTATCTCCATCGCTTACTTTGTGACCTTCGCCCGGCTTCTTTTATCTTAGGCCAAGCCTATCCACTTAATCAATCCAACAACGATAATAAAAGCAGGGTGTATCTTTGTTACGATGAACAACACAAATGAGGCGACGATGACAAATAAATACTTCAACTGAAAAATCCGGCTTTTATCTACTAACTGTATAGCAACAGCAATTACCATTGCAAAAACGGCTATCTCCCATTTATATAACCTGGGGGAGGTAATGCACAATCCTGGGAGCATTTATGATAAAGCAAGACTTTCCAAAGAGCAAAACCAAATATACCAGCGAAACTATTTGCGGAAAATCTTTTTGGCCCCAAATTACGTCAAAATCGGCCTCCAGATAAAATTTATATTAGGTCCTTATGAGCGGGTATTGGCGTTTGTGGAATCCGGCCCTGGATTGCAGCCGGGGCGCAAACCTGCTGTCTTTTTGGGGTATCTTCACAAATTTTTTTTTGCTTATGAGGGGCAAAGTAATGTGGTTTACCCTTAATTTTCTTGCAATATCAGTTTTTTTTGCTAAATTCGAGTCCTGATATAATCGGGCTCAAAGTTCTACGGGCAGGTAGCTCAGTCGGTAGAGCAACGGACTGAAAATCCGTGTGTCGGCGGTTCAACTCCGCCCCTGCCCATTGCAAGTTACAGACTGCCAAGCAGTTGCGCCTGGCAGCCTTTTCTGATTACCAGTCGCTTCTACGATTAAGGCATCCTTTGACAGTACTATAAGTGGTGGCTGAGGCTGTCAGCTGATTAAGGTCAATATCAGCCTTGATATGGCTAAAAATGGGAAAATAAGCAGAAATCTAAAAAACTTTTAAAAAAATTTGAAAAATTTTTATAAAAAACACTTGCAAAAAACATCGCAGGGCTTATAATTAATGATGTAATAAGAGATATAGTTCTTTTCTTCTTACACATCTTGGTTTAGTGAGGCGGTGTAGATTTTTATAAGTTTGCTCTATATTTTCTAAATGGAAAACTGCCTCACAGAGGCTGGAGTTTTTAAAGACTCCAGCCTTTTCTTATGCGCTCTACGTAAGCGCAAAACCAAGCAAGCGAATCTATAATCAGTGGATTCTCGACAAGCAGGCCAAAGCCATTACCAGAGACAGCTCCTTGAGACTCCCCGGGGCAAACGCTACCTAAAGACATAGCGTAACTGGAAAGGCTTTTGCGTCATCAATACCGGCTTTGACGAGAATTTGACTAAGTGATAAAATAGCGGAAGAAATAGTGAAAAAGGTAAAATTAACGGAACAGAACACCGGTTTTGTGCATCCTCTAATAAGGGTGGCTAAGCCTTGGCAGAAAGTAATGATTATCATTATGCATAAAAAAAGAGTGTTTACCCCGTTAGAAGTCCGCACGGGATGTGGGTACCACGACTTGCCGGGATTACTTCCAATGGGGTTTACATTAATAGAGCTTTTGGTGGTGATAGCTATTATCGCGTTGCTTATGGCGATATTGATGCCCGTTCTGTCGTCTGCGAAGAAGCAAGCTGAGGGTGCGGCATGCTTGGGTAACCAAAGAGGCCTGATAACCGCATACATAAACTATGCTAGTGATAACGACGACCTGCTCCCCAACGCCGATACTTTCCCAACAAGTCCAGACAATCCTGATGGCGATTACGCCTGGGCTAAGCCCCCTATGGATGAAAACGGCGACGTTCTTGAGGGGGATGTAACCCTCGAAGACCGATTTCGCGGCATTAAGGAAGGTGTTCTATTTCCTTATTGTAAAGATGTGAAACTATATCATTGTCCAAGTGACAACCGCTACCGAAGGGGGACATATCTGGGCTCTGACCCGTACTACAAGATGTATCGCAGTTACGGGATTCAGGGTGGACTCAACGGGGAAGAGAGAAAGTGGAGCGGCTTCGCCATCACGCATCTCTTAAAAATTAAGTCACCAGGCATGACTTATGTCTTTGTGGAGGAGTACTACGACGGGTGGGGGGGCAACTACAACGCGGGGTCCTGGCAGCTCGATCAAGATAATAACGGGCATAGCTGGTGGAATGTTATGGCGGTTTGGCATGTCAACAGCTCGACTTTGTCGTTTGCAGATGGTCATGCTTCTCGAATGAAGTGGAAGGATAAACGAACCATTGCGTTTGCTAAAGATCGCTGGAACGTCGATCGCGACCAACCGGGAAACCCCGATCTTGAGTTCATGATAAAGGGCTATGCAGTTCCCCTGCCACGGTAATAATCAAGCGGATAAAAAGACCTATCTGGCGAGGGGTAAAATTGGTTACGCTGCTGGGGCAAGTGGATTAGACAACAAGCAACTGTCATACTGAGACTTTATCATCTTGCGGCAAAAAGCTTTTTAATCGCCCAGCTTCGCGTTTACCAAGGCAGCCAAAAGGATATGTCTTAATCTGTCAACGCCGAGACCTTCAAGGTAACCGTCGGTAAAATCCAACCTAAATCGGCCTCTGAAATTTCTGATTCGTCTTTTAAGCTCATCCTTGCCTAAGGAAGCGATTGAAGCTGCTGTTTGTTCGAAATACCTCTCCGAAGCCATTGGTCTAACCTTTTGAAAAAATTGTTGTCCTAAGTCGGATTTGCTATGTTAATATCGTCCTCTGTGTTGAGCGGCTTTTGCGAGAAATCCTGGAAGTGTGCTTAAATATTCAAATCAGCTTACTATTGGGTTAAATTTTTTTTTGTCATTTCGCCGACGGTCTGATAACTTTCGGCTATGAAGACAGACGAGTTAAACTATCACTTGCCTCCCGAACTGATTGCCCAGCAGCCTCTACGTGTTCGAAGCGATTCAAAACTACTGGTTTTTAATCGCTCCAGCGGTGAGCTTACAGACAGCACCTTTAGTAAAATTGGTGATTTTTTATTACCCGGCGATTGCCTTGTATTTAACGACACGAAAGTTTTGCCTGCTCGGTTTTTCGGCAGGCGTAGCAGCGGCGGCAAACTCGAAGCATTATTTTTAGCCGAGAGCGCCGGCGGCGTGTGGGAAGTAATGCTAAAAGGTGCACACAAGGTAAGGGTAAGTGAGATTATTTGTCTAAAAGATAAAACAAAAAGCGATTTTTGCGAAGCAGAAATACTCCAAAAAACAGGTCAGGGCAGATGCCAGCTAAAGATAAAGGCAGATGCAAATGTTGAAACTATCCTTGGGAAAATTGGTTTCCCTCCATTGCCGCCATATATCAAACGAGGAGACGACCTTAGCCAAGCAGCAATAGATAAACTCCGCTACCAAACGGTTTATGCAGAGCATACCGGTGCCGTTGCAGCACCCACAGCGGGATTGCATTTTACAAATCAGCTAATCGAACAACTAAAACAGGCTGGAATCTGCTTTGCATATATAACGCTGCACGTCGGAGAAGGAACATTTAAGCCGATAACCACAGAGAATCTCGAAGAGCATAAAATACATCAGGAGAAATTCAGCATTGATGAAAAAAATGCGCAAATAGTAAATGCAACAAAGGAAAAAGGCGGAAGAATAATCGCTGTTGGCACAACGTCGGCCCGGACACTGGAAACGATTACAACCGGTTCACAGGCCAAAGCTACCACAGACACAACAAATCTATTCATAAAGCCCGGCTATAAATTCAAGATAGTTAATGCGATGGTAACAAACTTTCATTTGCCCAGAACAACGCTGCTTGCCCTGGTAGCAGCTTTTGCACGTCTGGAAAACATATTAGCAGCATATCAGTACGCCATTAAGCGGCGATACCGCTTTTATTCCTACGGCGATGCAATGCTGATAACCTGAGGGGGACTTATTTATACATTTCATCAAAATGGCGCTGAGCGCTTACAACCGCAGCTCTCATCATATCCTCGGCTTTGGCTGTCTCTCGTTTGGCCAGCACGTTCATAAGCGCCTTTGTGTCCAGCTCCTTCGCGGCTTTCTCACAGGCTTCCCAGCTCAGTACACTTCTTATCACTCTGTCGACTCCCTGCTCTGCGTTATCGTATGCCCGGGTCTGCATATCATGGCCTTTCCACCGATTGTAGCCAGCCTGCTGGATAAGCCCTGCGATGGCAACATTCATACCGTTTATTCTGGTACCGTGGTCAATGTCGTATTTCCCCGGCCCGCCGAAAATGATACCGTCATTGTATCCCTGGCTGTTCAGATGCATATGGACCATCGCATCGTTATCCAACTCTTCAACTGAATCATACACATGGTCCAGCCCAATCATTTCTGAATGTCCGAACTCTTTGTTTACGCCCTTCTTGTCTCGGGAGACACCGAATTCCTCCTCGATTTTTCGCCAGAATAATATCGCACTTGCTACCGTCGGGATTAACATAGCTGGATGTCCTTCGTTCGGTTTCGGTTCAAATGCTATATAAAGACTTCCGCCTTTTTCCTGCTCATATTTGCACAAATCCGCGACACTTTCTTTAAGGTTTTGATACATCTGCCTAATCCCAATCGTGGCGACATCATAGCCGAACGAGCCGTTCCAGATAACGAGTGCGGGAGCTTTTCCCGGATGCCAGGCCTTTTTCAAAGTGCCGTAGGCGAGGTCAACTGTTTTTGTGCCTAAATCCTCGGCGGCTTTTCGTTCATTAGGATCGAGCGAAGCTATCCCGCCATAGGCAAAGTGGGTGTGCGCGCCCGGCGTTATCATTGCCAAGTATAATTTGTTGTCCAGCAGCGCATCGGCAACAGCTGCGGCATTACTATCATCAACCTCGGCATCATAGTGCATCTCGATACCCAGTTCGACATTGTCCGGTATCTGGGGCCGAATCTTATCGGCCACCAGCTTAATCATCTCCGGTGTGCCGAACTTACCGCCCCATTCAGGCCTCTGGTCACCGGGAACAAATCCACCTTTGCCGGGATTAAATGTCCATCTGCATATACTATGTAAAGATTTTTCCGCCATTTTAGCTACTCCTTTTCAATTGTTGTTTCAAAATGTTTTCCCATCTTTCATACGCCTGTTGATATACTACTCTTAACTTTTCATTTGGTTCAATTGTTTTAACGGGCTCCAAACCAACAAAAGCATCCTCCGGGCCTTTGTAGATGCCTGAGCCGATGCCCGCTCCTCTGGCGGCGCCTTGCGAACCATCGGTATTGTATAATTCTACAACCGACTGCGTAACAGTCGCAAACGCCTCTGCAAACAGTGGACTGAGGAACATATTTGCGTAACCCGCCCTAACAGTTCGCACCTCAACGCCCACCTGATGCATTATACCCACACCATAGTTCAATGCAAAGATAATTCCTTCCTGCGCCGCTCGCAAAAGATGAGTTCTATTGTGGATATTGAAGTTCAAGCCGTGAACAGATGCCCCAAAGTCTCTGTTTTCCAGCGTTCTTTCGGCCCCGTTGCCGTAAGGCAAAATCACAAGCCCCTCACTGCCCACATCCACGCTGCCGGCCAACTTGTCCATTCGGCCATAATCCAAGCCATCAGTAGCGTTGTGTTTTAGCCAGCTATTTAGAATCCCTGTGCCGTTGAGGCACAATAGTACCCCATATCTCGGTGCTTTGGTGGTGTGATTGACGTGAACAAACGTGTTGACCCTCGATTTGAAGTCGAACTTCGTTTCAGCCGTGATACCGTAAACAACGCCCGATGTGCCCGCGGTAGCTGCTATCTCGCCGGGGTTTAGGACATTTAGCGACAGGGCGTTATTAGGCTGGTCGCCTGCACGGTATGATATTTTGGTACCGGCTTTTAATCCCAACTCATCGGCTGCAGTTTTGGTCAATTCGCCCTGCACCGAAAATGTTGGCACTACCTCCGCAATCAAATTTTCCGCAATTCCGTAACAATCCAGCAAAAATTTGGCAAGACCTTGCTTCTGAAAATCCCACATTATCCCTTCAGATAAACCTGATGGTGTCGTCTTTATCTGGCCAGTCATTTTCATTGCGATATAATCGCCGGGCAGCATTATTTTATAAATCCTGGAATAAATATCCGGCTCATCTTCTATAACCCACCTTAACTTAGAGGCTGTAAAATTGCCGGGCAGGTTGAGCAAACTCTTCAGGCACTTTTCTTCTCCGATTTCCGCTGCCGCTTTTTCTCCAACTTGAACTGCTCTGCTGTCACACCATATTATCGAGGGCCTGAGCACCTCTTTATTTTTATCCACGATAACCAGTCCGTGCATCTGGTAAGAAATCCCAATCGCTTTAATATCGGATGCGTCAAAATTAGACTCGGATTTAATCTTTTGGGTTACCTTGATAACGTGCTCCCACCAGATGTGGGGATGCTGCTCAGCCCATCCGATTTTCTTGGCGATAATTTCTAATTCTTTCGCTGGTGAAGTCGCTGTCGCCAGGACTCTGCCTGTTTCAGCTTCCATTAATGTGGCTTTAATCGACGAGCTTCCCACATCGTAACCTAATAACAGTGCCATTTACGCACACTCCTTTCTTTAAAATCAGGCCAAGTAGAGCTTGTCCATCGGTTTGATTTCGGGTATCTGATTCAACTTTGCTTTGACGTCGTCTTTTTCCACTGCAAAGCTCGGTGCAATTTCGATAAGGCAATTAACCGAGCCATCTGGTTTCCGGGGGACGGTTATTCCTGCTGATTCGAGCCAACTGGCGGCACGTTCAACCATCATCTGCCTTGTAGTTTCGACACTGTCAACGCCGGTGGCGTTTTTGGTCGGTGCAAACTCCTCCTCCCGGATGGTCTGCAATATTATTGACTTTGCGGCCAGCGGCAAGGCATCAAAAATAAAGCTCTCCAGCTTTATACCATCTGGCTGAGCAGGTTCAACAAAATTTCCTTGCTGGTCGATATGCGGGATTTTCTTGATGGCTCTATGCAGTGGCAAAGCAAAGCCCCTGGCGTTCAGCTTTTCAACGAAGGCGCAATTGATAATGTGGATAGCTATACTGCCGAGTTCGAGGACCAAAGAGCCATCCGGGTTTCGCTTCTCTGCCAGCTCATCAGGCAAATCGCTATATTCGATGACGGTTACTTTGCCATCGACCAAACAGAAGTTGCCGAGCCTTTCATAAGGGTCGGTTTTTATCAGTGCCTTTGAGGACATCTCGGCTTTATCGAGAGCGTGCAGACCAATAAAAAGGGGGTCAAAAATATTTATGAGAGGATTATCGACCTGCCAATAACTTATGAACTCTACGCCACGTCTTCTCATATCTTCGATGGCCCCGCTTTTATAAAGCGCTTTCAAGCTTCCACCGTGGCCATCGGGCGAGCAAGCTATATTATCCTTGTCAGCCAGCAGAATTTTGCCGTCGAAACTAAAATTGGGCAATGTGTCCTGCTGAAATATAAAGATATCTTTCTCGTCCAAGCCGTAATAACCATTTGAACGAAAGATTTCTCTGGTCTCGGCGTGATTCAAAGGGCTGGTCATAATATACCAAGGGCAGATGGTTTGGTATTTTTCTGAGACTGCAGCGATTATTTCGGCAAAGATTTCAAATAGCGTTTTGTTTTTAACAGGGCTAATAGGAAAATTCCCCTTTGGGCCGGCAAATCCGAGTCTGGTCCCCTGTCCACCAGCGACGACGAAGGCAGCAACCTTGCCGGTCGATATCAGCTCTTTGCCCATCTCTCTGGCCTGGGCATATTTGCGTTTTTGCTCTGGGCCGACCGGATTAAGCTTGTAGAACCAAGCGGGGGTAAAGTCAACAGGTATGGCAGCAGAAGCAGGTTTTTTAACGTAGTTAGCCACCCAATTGTCTATTCCCGAAAAATCGAGCCCCTTGATTTGTACAAGTAGATTCTGCCTTTGGGCTGGGTGCAGTTGCCCCCAAAACGCCAAAAGATGGCTCTGATTGTGCTTTTGCAGCAGTTTTTTTACTTTTTCAAAAATTTTTTTAGTAGCCATATCTACGATTTCAGGCCTGAAAACAAAAATTTTAAGCGAATTGTAAAAAATTTCAAGAAAGTTAAGGAAAATTGACGAAATTTACTTGACAAAAAAGTTAGCCTGTGCTATTGTTTAAGTAGAGGTAAGTGGGTTTGAAAAACCCTTTATTATAATTTAAAAACGCTATCATATTCAGTTTGTTTATCATACCTCAAACCTACCTGCCAACAAAGAAGCTTACTTTAGTTTGACTTATACCATCGAGCGAAGAGTAGCCTTGAGCACAGAGAGAAATAACTTATGAACCTTATTAGTAAAATTCGGTTTTATACATTTGAACCAGTCGCTCTTAAGCAAAAATAAATAGTAAATTAAGGAGATTCGCGAAAAACAGTGTTTTTATGCTCCGATGTTGCAGAGGGCCCTTATTTTGCGACCTGTTGCAAAATGCGGACCCAACAGTCAGCTGCAATTATTTATTAAAATATAACCAAAGTGGGCCTAAGAGCGACCGGGCTCGTGAATCTCGAAAAACGCAAAGGAGAAAAAAAATGAGAAGAAAAGGTTTTACATTAGTTGAGCTGCTGGTCGTGATTGGGATCATAGCGGTGCTAATGGGCATTCTACTGCCTGTTCTGAATGCGGTGAAGCGAGGTGCTCAAAAAGTGATTTGCGGAACGAACCTATCCGGTATCGGCAAGGCTATGCTGCTCTATGCCAACGACCACGAGGGGGACTATCCGCGGGGAGGTGGTCCAAAGAGTGAATGGGGCAACGCGGGAGAGATAGAGGAGTGGGACAACCAGTACGGGAACCAATACGGCCCTAGCTCTGAAGCTGAAGTAACCATTACATGCAGCCTCTATCTTTTGGTAAAGTATGCTGATGTGACGCCAGCTCAGTTTGTCTGCAATGGCGACGTCGGAACAGATGAGTTTAAACTCTCTGAGGCCCCGGGTCTCGACACTACCGTGATTGATGATATTACCGATGTCTGGGACTTCGGTAGTCATAAGTCCCCCGCAACCAACCTCTGGCCGGGCCAGTATAACAGCTACTCCTATCATAGCCCCTATGAGAACACTAAGTTCAAACCCTCCAGTAAATCATTTCCGCTCGGCTCGTATAGTAACCCCTCCAGCCCACTTTGTGCAGACAGGAACCCTTACCTGGATAAGAACGCTATCGCTTGGCTCGATGGTCAGCCTTGCGCCAAAACCGACGAAGACCCCCCCTACTGGAAGAACGATGCTTACAATGACCCGCACAGGACGGGTAATTCGGCAGCACACCAACGAGAAGGGCAAAATGTCCTGTTTGCTGACTCCCATGTGAGCTTTGAGAAGTACCCCAACGTCGGTATTTCGAAGGATAATATCTGGAAATGCTGGGCGGATTGTGATAACCCTCCGCAAAAGCCCGAAGAAAAAGAGGGTGCGGTGGACCCATATTCACCATATTGCACTAAACTTGAGGAAAATGGAGACGGTGCGCCATGTGCTGAAAGAGATGCGTACCTGGTGAGTGAGTGTAACGAGGAGAGATAAGGTTGATTCCCCTTTGGATTGCTCGCAAGCGGCCTTGTGCGATTAAGCATAAGGCCGCTTTTTTATTGTTCAGTAATAATCGACAACTCGTGCTACGTAGCGTAGCTTCCAGCCTTCGCAGCCGCTTCGGCGGAGTAGGCACTTCGCAGAGTAGCATTGGAAAAAACCCTAAAAATAATCAATTCTCAAGATTTGTCTTTGGCCAGCATTTATGTGGGCTCCCATTTTGCGACTTGACGCAAAACGGGAGCCCTGTTAGATTGTGTGCTTTGATTTTTACGGAGTATGAAATTGGGGCAAACACTGACATACAAGATACTTTCCAGCCATCTGGCCGACGGCAAAATCGCCACTGGTGAAGAAATCGGCATTCGGATTGACCAGACTCTTACGCAGGATGCCACCGGAACGATGGCGTTTTTGCTGTTTGAATCAATGGGGGCAGGCAGAGTTAAAACACAGCTTTCAGCAAGCTACATCGACCACAATATAGCTGGGTTCGGGCCGGAAAACCACAACGACCACCTATATCTACAAACGGTAGCCGCCAAATTAGGGGTTTACCACTCGCGGGCAGGCAATGGTATCTGTCACCAGGTCCATCTGGAGCGGTTTGCAAAGCCAGGTGCGACACTTTTGGGCAGCGATTCACATACACCAACCGCTGGCGGAATCGGTATGCTGGGTATCGGGGCTGGTGGACTGGATGTAGCAGTCGCTATGGCAGGCGGGCCTTTCTACCTTACCTGTCCAAAAGTCCTTGGAGTAAAACTTAAGGGTAAACTCAATGACTGGGTGGCCGCTAAGGACGTTATTCTTAAACTGCTCAGCATACTCACAACAAAAGGCAATGCAGGCTGGGCGGTCGAATATTTCGGTAAAGGCACTTCGGGGCTGACTGTGCCGCAGCGGGCGACGATAACAAATATGGGGGCGGAGTTGGGCGTGACAACGAGCATCTTCGGCAGCGATGAACAAACCAGGAAATTCCTCGCCGCCCAGAAGCGAGAAAAAGACTATCATCCACTGTCAGCTGACGCAGACGCCGAATATGAGCATATCATCGAAATAAATCTGGCAGAGCTTGAGCCG
>CAZTWR010000016.1:0-16093 GCA_964618055.1 uncultured Pirellulales bacterium
AGATAATGTGTAGAGCCAAGGGTGATAGTACCTGCCGCTTCATTATGGCACATCCTTCCAAGATCAGACAATACCTTCAAGAGTACTTGCAAAGTCATCCTGATATATCCGACAATGCAACGCTCTACAGAATAGGCGGGTTCTTTCAAGAGCGCAAAAAGGCAGAGCAGCGCCAGGCCCAACTGTTCGAGCAACTGGAAAAGACAAATCAAGAACTAAAGAACTTCGCATACATAGTCTCACATGATTTGAAAGCTCCGCTGCGCGGCATTAAAACCCTCGTGGAATGGATAACAACCGATTATGCAGATAAGCTCGACGACAACGGCAAAGAGCAAATGAATTTACTTGCGAGTCGCGTGGCCCGAATGAACAACCTGATTGATGGTATCTTGCAGTATTCCAGAGTCGGACGTGTTAAAGGGGAAAAGGCTACGATAAATCTGAATGAACTTGTCACAGAAGTTGTTGATATGATTGCTCCACCGGAAAACATTACGATTACAGTCGAAAATGAGCTGCCTGTAATTGAGTGTGAAAAGACCCCTATTATGCAGGTGTTCCAGAATCTGCTGAGCAACGCTGTGAACTATATGGATAAACCGCAGGGCCAGGTAAGAATCGGCTGCGTCGAAGAGAACGGCTTCTGGAAATTTAGTGTCGCTGATAACGGACCCGGAATCGAAGAAAAGTATTTTGAGAAAATTTTTAAAATCTTTCAGACACTCTCGCCGCGTGATAAGATCGAATCTACTGGTATTGGTCTTACGGTGGTGAAAAAAATCATCAAAATGTATAAAGGCAATGTTTGGGTCGAATCAGAACCCGGCAATGGCAGCACATTCTTCTTTACGCTGCCAGAACAAGGAATAGGAGTAAAAAATGAGAAACTTGAAGCCAGTATTGTTAATTGAGGACGATGACGTGGATGCAATGACCACTCAACGGGCCCTTAACGAGCTTAAAGTTACGAACAAGCTGATTCGTAAGATTGATGGTGAAGATGCATTGGATTATTTAAAAGGTGCAAAGCACCTAAAACCATGCATTATCCTTCTGGATTTAAATATGCCAAGGATGAATGGCTTTGAATTCTTAAAAATCGCCAAAGCAGATACTACGCTCAGAAAGATTCCTGTGGTAGTTTTAACAACCTCAGATACCGACGAAGGCATAGTCGAAAGCTATGATTTGGGTGTTGCCGGCTATATTGTCAAACCTGTTGACTATAAGCAATTTATCGAAGCGATGAGAACATTAGATATGTACTGGACTCTAAGCAGATTGCCAGACGACGAACAGCGATTGTCTTCATCGAGTGTTACATATCATTCAGCGACATGAATCCTTATTTGACGAGTATGGGCCGCCTCTTTACAGACACTTACAAAGCGCATTTAAAACCAACGGAAAGGGCAGGACTCGATTTGCCCTCTCTATCCAAATTCCTTAATAAGCTATGTTTACAACTTAATTGGCGTAAAGTCAAGGATTTAGATTCTCTCGTTCATTTACTATTTTTGCACGGTTTTTTACTATCTTGTGATGCGATTTAAGGGCAATTTGAGGGCAACACAAAACAAATTGTCTCATGAATACGGAGAATCATAATGTTCTTGAGCATATCGTATGCTCAAATTATTGACTCACTGGCTTTAAACCTTGACCATTGGTTCGACAGTCCTATATGCAGACTGTAAATGGTGTATTCACAAGGGGTTATAACGCTGTTTTTTAGTCAAAAATGAGAGTTGCAAGTGAATAACAAGTGACTGACAAGTTGTTAACAAGTTGCTATCACGTGCCGACCGACCCACTCAGTGACCCACTCATCAAGCTCTGGTAGCCTCAATCGTCATTTCTTTTGGGTATTATTTTCTGTAGACCCTGGTTTTATACGCAATCTTAACCGTACAATCATAAATCGAGAACTTGGTTGTTTATATTCTGATGCCTATTTTACCGCACCGGTTTAGAAAATTGTAATTTAGAAATAGTCCTCGCCTGATGTTCTTGTTACTGTCAGGTCTCCACATCTGCAGGTGTTGTCTAAACATAAACAGGCGGGGGTAAGCTGACCCTCCAGCATTACCTTGTGTTTGGAGTTGTTTATTGCAGACTGGCCGGGGTTTCTTATGATAACCGTTGCTTTGGTTCCTGAGCGGGAGGTGGCGCCGGGCGGAAGGTCTATAATCTTTGTCATTATTTCGGAATATGCGGTCAAGTATACCCAGCCCGAACCAGCAAGGACTACTGTTATAAGTAAGAGAACTATGATGGAGATGATTGGTGTGATGCCTTTCGCTGGATGGTTCATATTAATATTTGAGCGTGGGTTTTATTTGTGCGTTTTATAGAGCCACAAAACCCAGACCAGAAGAACCAGGTATATAAAGAAATTTTTCAGCTTTGTTGAAATCCCCTAAGCATACGCTAAGGAAACGAGACAGAGACTCTTTTAAGGTTACATCGTCTCATTTAGTTTAAGAGTTGATATTTGTATCGTGGCGTCGAGGAAGTTCGGATTGGTCGCATTCTTTTTAGTGTACAGACTTTTTATCCGCAGAAGGTGATTTGAAGATTTGATTTTAAGAAGAAGCTCAATAAGCTGCTTAAGCGTTAGATTTTCCAGTTCAGTTTCAACAATTGTCTCGCTATAGTTTGAATTCCGTTGCAAGACTTCCTGTTCCATTGCTGCAACTTTTTTAGCCAGACCGTACTCTTGGGTTATTGACTCCCAAAACGGAAGAAGTTCGAATCCTTTTTCCTCCGAAGCAGCTTTTCTTTTTAAATCATCTAATCCGGCCTGAAAAGTAAGGTACTGTGCGCTCTTTACTCGAAGCTCCTCAAGTTCTCTTTGCTTTTCCGGGATTACTCGATTGAGCGTCTCTATACGCTCAATAGCAGGCCTGATACCAAGCACAAACGATGCCCAAGCCGCGACAAGAACTACCAAGCCAACAACCAACCAACGTTCTCTGCGTGTTAGCCGTATCATTTTTTACTCCGGTGCTGCTAGTAATGCTAACATAGTAAACTGGACCAACTTGCTCTCAGGTTCTCTTCGAATATCCTGAACATTCACACTTGAGAATTGGGGAGCCTCTTGCAATAGTCGTTGCCAATTGTATACAGATTCAAACGATTGAGAAGTACCTGCCAATCGAACAGATTCGGCGGTTATCAACATATTGTTAATGGTCGTGCCTGAAGAGATGCTGGTAGTAACTGCATGTAAAACTTCGAGCGGCCCAATGGCGGACCCAGAGGTAGAGCTGAATAGTATGTAATCGGTGCGCAGCGATTGTAACTTCTGCTCTAATTGGACAAGTGGGTTTACAATGTTTTTTTCTTCAGGTAATATACGCTGAAAAATTTCTCTGATTTCGTTTTTTACCTGGACGTGCTTCGTCTCCAAATGTGACAATCGCACAAACAGCCCAACAGGTGAGATGACGGCAATTGCTACCACAAGTGTCGCACAAATTATAAGCTCCTTTTTCAGGTTTAATGCCGGCTTTATATTGGCGTTACCGGCCTCTAGAAAATTGATACCTGTAGTTTCCTCAGGTACCAATGCCCTCAAAGCGAGACCTTCAGCAACATATATTGCAGCATCGCCATTGTATTCAGCAGAACATTTTACCTTTGCATAAGGATTAACGGTGATTGTTTGACAGTGCAGGTTTTCCTCAACAAGCGTTTTGAGACCGTCGAAAGCACCATCTTCGCTTACCAGGTAAATTTTGGTATTTTCCTCAATTTCCTCACCAAAGACTTTCCGCCAAGTAATTTGTGCTTCATGTGGCAACACCTCCGCAATTCGTTTTTGAACTGAATCAATATTGTTGCTGGAGCGGGAAATAATTGGAATGTTTCTAACGATTAAAATATTGTTGTTCTGGGTAACTGCCAAAGTAAGGTAAGATTCATTTACATACGCAATAATAGCTTGCCCGGTCATAATTTCGGGATGATTAACCGCAACTGTCGAATGAATCGCAAAAATTGTGGCATCCATGAGAGTAGGATGCATTTTCGCCACGGTTAAGATGTTTAATCTTTCGTGCAGCAATTTTCTTGGCACCGCGGCTGTGAGAACAGAATACTTCTCGCCCGGCAGTTGGTGGTACGAACATACCTGGGCAACAATTTCATCCTGTTGTATAGGAAAATTGTGCTCTAATGCAGAACTGTCAAGGCCATGGATTCGTTCGGTGCTGGCAGAATCAGTTTCCAGATTTCGAAAGAAAACGGCGTTGTGCGGCATTGAAATTGCCAGGTTCGCACATCGGTCGAACCTGTGCTGACTGATTAGTGATTTGAGTATATCTGGCATTGAGTCGGTACCTCGCCGGGTTTGTGTGCTGAAAACTTTTTCAACACAGAACTCACTCCCTGTGCGCGAAACCTGTACTGCTCGCAAATGGGAAGGACTGATATCTATGCCAATACAACGCTTAACCATTATCTTTGTCCTAAGCTTTTTCTACACAAATACTGGAAGCACATGTCCTTAAAGCTCTTTGTATAAAATCACCTCGACGTTTTCGGTTTTCATATTTCTTTTAAGTATTGCAACTATTTCACAGCTGAGGTGGTCAACATTTCCTCGTGACGTAACATTGTAATATCGATCTGTCGGGCTAATGGTTGCTGTTTTCTTAATTGTGTAATAGATACTATCCGTCATTCCAGGGACATCCTGTAGTTCCATGATGCTCTCAAAGGGCTTAAATTTTCGCCGGTCAATGATTAGCTGTGCCAAAGCAGCATCCATCTTTTCAGATAGACTCTCGATTACGCGCTTCGAAGCACAATTGATGTTAATTTCTCCCCCACCGTAAACCGTCACGTAATCACGTATACGCTCGTAAACCTGCGGTGTTACTCCCTTGACAAGTAGAAGTTCTTCAGTCATATCAAGCGGGGCATTCTTACATCTGTAAGGGGGTTCTAACTTGTCATAATAAGCTGACTCTGCTCCCAAATTTTCGTGCTTTATGAAGGGGAGGTACGTAACCTCATCATTGTTATCCGTCCAATCAATAATTGAGGGCACGAGGCCGTAGCCAATATTAGAATGACCAGCGTGCTCTTGATTCATCAGGTCGATAAGGCGAAGTAGCTGCTCTATTCTACTCCGGTTCAGCCTGCCGGTTTTGTCTTTGAGCAGGTTGATATTTAATTTTCCGTTTTCTTCGGCAACGGCTACAGAGCACTTTCCGCCGCCAACATCGAAAGTATTTTCCCCTGAAAACAGATTCCGTAATGTCTTATTTGTATGGATATCGTCGGTGTTCCTGATAGCTGCAATTGCGATATTGAGCCCAGCTCTTGCACAGTTGAGTGCCTGCTCGGATTTTCGGAAATCGTCCACAGCACGGAGGTTGGCACGAGCTTTATGGTTGAAACCAAGCAACAGAACTCCCAGCATAACGACCATACACAGGACGACAACAACTACAAAGCCCGTTCGATTTGTTTTTGCTTGCTCCGGTCTCATTGTTTTTTAATTGCTACTAATCTCTCCGTTTGAGTTTTTTCACTTTGATTTTTCCGGGAGTATACATACACAGTAGTACTATAGTGATACTGTCGATAATTCTCATCTTCACAGGTGATGTCAAGTTTTACTGCGAACGGCAATCTTTTCTCATCGTTGAAATTCCAGTTTTTTAGCCATTGCTGACCATCGAAAAATGCCAATTCGAGACGGCTGATGTTACTTGCAATGGGTCGCCAACTTCTTTTTTCGACAACATTTTTAGATGTGGTAATAAATCTTTCTTGGCTTAGAGAAAGTAGGCCTGTGTTTCTGTCAAACTTGTAAGTGACATCGAAGATATCATATGTTGAGTCCTGGCTTCTCCAAAACCCCCTCGTAGTTACCAGATGCAAAATTTCTCCGCCTGGGTCATCCTGGTCACTGTCAAAATAACTGATGACATATCTAAGTGTTTCTTTTATTTGCTGAGAAATCGATGTTAATGCTATCGGGGGTGTAGGTTTCTCAGTTGTACCGGCATACGAGCAACGTATTTGTCGGGCCATCTGTCCCAGCACCTTTCGTTCCTGCTGAAATAGAGCTATTCTAGATTTGTACGCCTGAGTCGATTTTGATGTTGCAAAATAGCTGCCGTATACCATAGAAACGATAGCAATGATTATCGTCATTGCTACGAGAATCTCGACTAAGGTAAAACCGTTTTTGCCATACCTACTTTTCATTTAATTTCCAATCAGCAGCATAAGTTGACATTTGCAGGTGCTTGTGGCCAGTACCCTGTTTCCAGCTGACATCAACAAGTACCCTTCGCAATCCGGTAATATTCGCCTCGTCCAACTGTGGCGATTGCAGGTCTGTAACTTCAGTCTGCCACTGCAGGCACAAGCCGTTCTTTTCTACAGTGCCGGAGTCGGTTTCCTCTTCTGGGTAACCCAATGCCAGCTTCTCCGCTATTTTCTCGCCTGCCAAGAAAACGGCCTGAGAAGTTGTTTCTGCCGTCTCGGTCATTCTAATGCTGATAAGATGCAGTCTGAATAACGCCAGCAGAGAAATCGAGACGATTGTAAGGGCCACGATAACCTCTATGAAAGTAAAGGCTTTTGTCCGCAAGTTCTTTTGTAATACCGGGCTCTTATCTTTACCTGTTATATTGTCTTTACTCATCCAGATTCCAGCTTTCGATATCGGCGTTGTCACCTGTGCCGCCATCTTCACCATCTTTGCCATAAGATTCCAAGTCGTAGTCTTTGCTGTGCAGGCCGGGGGAGATATAGATGTATTTGTTGCCCCAGGGATCCAAGGGCACTTTATCGAGATAGCCGTCATTGTTATAACCTTTTATGCCCGGGTCTGAGACGAGAACCCCAAAACCTTCAGAAGTGGTTGGAAAACGGCCTGTGTCGGTCTTGAACAGAGCTAGCGCAGACTCGATATTGCGTATATCAATTTTGGCTTTCATTCTGCGAGCCTGTTCAGGCCTACCTAACATCCTCGGCATAATTATGGTAGCCAAAATGCCCAATATCACGACCACAATCATAAGTTCAATCAGAGTGAAACCCTTAGGCAGCTTATGGCGAATAGTGTGTAACATATAGTATTGTTTCTTTTCTCTCATCTTATAAAGCTCCGCTAAAGAACCTGATTTATTTCAAATATAGGAAGTAAAATAGCCAGCACTATAAAACCAACAACAATACCCATAACAAGAAGTATTGCAGGCTCAAGCAGCGAAGTAAGCGTTTTGGTTGTCATCTCGACGTCGCTTTCGTACATGTCAGCAATATTTATAAGGCCAGCTTCTATGTTTCCGCTGATTTGACCTGTAGCCACGATATGAAACACAATCGGCGGGAACAATCCGGTTTTCCTTATTGCATTTGCGATAGTATCTCCCTTGCTAATCCAATCCTTTACGGGATCCAAAGCACCCGCAATAAAGCTGTTTTGAATTACCCCTTTTGCAATTTCCAAGGCACCAAGTATTGGGATACCACTGACAAGGAGTATGCCCAATGTTCTTGCTAGGCGTGCTATCTCCAATTTAAGAAAGAGTTTGCCAAAGAGCGGCAGCTTCAGTTTAGAGTGGTCCCATATAATTCTTCCCTCTTTGGTCCTTAGCCAGGCTACAATTCCAAGGAAAACTGCACAAACTACGATGGCAATTAACATAAAGTAAGTTTTTATAAAAGCACTCGTTGAGATAAGCAGTCTTGTAGGCCAAGGAAGAGCCCGGTTCATTTCGATAAAGATCTGCATTATGCTGGGCACCACGAAGGATAAAAGAAAGACCACGACTCCAGCCGCAACCACAGCCATCATTGCGGGATAAGCAATAGCAGATTTGACCTTATCTGCAAGATGCACACGTTTCTCCATCATTTCCGTCAGTCGCTGGAGAACTTCTTCCAGGGTTCCGCTTGCCTCACCTGCAGCCACCATATTTACAAACAAGCTCGAAAAAATACTTGGATGTTTCTTAAGCGCATCGGCCAGTGTGCTGCCTCCATTAACACTATTAGTAACTTGCTCTATAATCTCCGCAAGCTGGTTTCCCTGAAGCCCCAGACGCATCATTCTGCGTCTGGGAACCTCCCGCAATTGTTCGACTAACGCCGACAGAGCGGATACAAGTGGCATGCCAGCGTGCAACAGGACCGCCAATTGGTGCGCAAGCCTACAAACATCCTTTGTGCTGGCCTTTTTGAAAATGTCCCTTTTGTATGTTTCTGCCTCTATATCAACAAAATCATCGTTATCAGCTACTCGATGTACCGGAGGGGGCTTATCAGTTACTAAATTGTATTTAACTACCGACACGTTCGGTTGCTCCTATACTTGTTTGGACACTATCCTGTGTGACCCTGCAAACCTCTTCAAGAGTAGTTTCACCGGCCAGTGCCTTACATAATCCGTCCTCTCGTAACGTGCTCATACCTTTTTCAATGGCAGCTTCTTTTATAATATGTGAACTGCCTCGTTTTATTATTAGTTCCTTGATGTCGTCATCAATGACCAACAGCTCAAAGATTCCTGTCCTTCCCAAGTATCCTGTTTCGAGGCACTTCTTGCAGCCAAGCCCTCTGTGGAACTGCCCCTTAATTGCTGAGGTCTTTTCATTTTCACTCCATAGGGAAGTTATTTCTTCTTCTGGTTTGTAAGGTCTCTTGCATTCTGGGCAGATGACTCTTAAAAGCCGCTGTGCCATAACCGCAACGACCGATGACGAAATCAAATAGGGTTCAATGCCCATATCAATTAGCCGAGTTATTGCTGAAGCCGAATCGTTTGTATGCAGGGTACTTAAAACCAAATGACCTGTAAGAGAGGCTTGGATTGCAATTTCCGCAGTTTCGACGTCACGAATTTCTCCTATCATAATCCCATCAGGGTCCTGCCGGAGAATGTGCCGCAGGCAATTAGCAAATGTAAGATTTATCTTTGGCTTTATCTGCATTTGCCCCACACCAGGCAGTTGGTACTCGATGGGGTCTTCAACCGTAAGGATGTTTCGCTCTTCGCAGTTAAGCTCGTTGATAGCTGCATAGAGGGTGGTTGTCTTGCCGCTACCGGTAGGACCTGTGAGCAAAATTATACCGTGTGGGATCCTAATCAAATTCCTGAAGTGGTTAAGCACCTCCGGGCAAAAACCTATCTCATTTAAGCCCAATTTGCCGTTGCCCTTATCCAACAACCTCAGGACTACCCGTTCACCGCCCAATGTTGGAATGACCGAGACTCGAATATCCACTAAGTTCTGGCCTATTTTAATGCGGCTTTGACCATCTTGTGGTAATCTTCGTTCGGCGATATTAAGATTTGCCATAATCTTTAATCGTGACACCAGTGCAGGAATCTGCTGCTTCGGTAAAGTGAATACATCGTGCAACACACCATCAATTCGAAAGCGTATCCGAGCTTCATTTTCGTATGGTTCAATGTGAATATCGCTGGCTCGGCTGTGTACCGCTTGGAAAAAAAATTTATTGACCAATTTTATGACAGGTGCCTTGTTGGCAATATTGAGCAGGTCTTCTGCCTGCGTTTGGATAGAAGTATTATCGATATCATTATCAAGGCTCAGTAAATCTTGTACATTGGTGTTTTGATTGTCGCTGTCAATGCCTGTGCTTTGGTAGTAACAGCGACTTATAGCCTGCTCTATTTCGGAGGCAGGGCAGATAATCTGACTGCACGGTTGAGCTAAGACGCTCACAATTGCATCGTATGCCTCTATGTTGAGTGGGTCTGCCAGAGCAATTGCAACCTGACCATTGTCCAAGAAAAGAGGGATAGCACACTGCTTTTTAAGAAACTCAAGCGGCAGTTTCCTTACCAGTTCCGGGTTCAGCTGCTCCGGCAATATAGTTTCCAGATGCTGATTCGCTATTTGTGCATTCTGTTTTGTGCTCACCGGTAGGTCTCCTCGCGATAGCAAATATTCGTTCAATTGTTAGGGCACCTTGCTCTTTTTCTCAAGCTCTTTCAGTTCTGGTTCCATTTCTTTCTTTTTTCCCTCGGTTATCTGCTCCAAATCCTTCTGACTACTAAGAACATATGGCGTTATGAATATGAGCAGATTCGTTTTCTGCAACTCGTCTTTTTCGTACCTGAACAGGCCACCAACTAAAGGAATGTCACCAATGAGAGGCACTTTCTTTTCAACGGTAGTTTTGTCATCGCGAATCAGTCCTCCGATGACAATAGTTGAGCCGGAATTCATAGAAACAACGGTCTGTGCCTGTCTTTTAGCTGTTGTCGGAGTATCGGAGGAAGAAGTGGTTTCAACAAGCTTTGTGAACTCGCTGTTTATTTCGAGCCTGACCAGGCCGCCCTGACTGATATGCGGCACTATCTCCAGACTGATTCCAACGTCTTTATATTCGTATGTTTTTATCACGGTTGGAGTAAGTAAGTCGGTGGTTTCGGTAATTCTTGATTCGGTAACAAATGGTCTGTTTTCACCCACGACTATGCTGGCCTTGTGATGATTTGAGGTCATGATATGCGGTGTCGAAAGGATATTAATGCCCGTCTGTTTCTCCAAAGCGGTTATCATTGAACCAATGTTCGTAGTTGAGCCGCTTTTTTTCCATGTGCCGACACTTAGCCCCTCGAGGTCTCCGCTGGCAAAATCCACTCGTGGACCGAAATTTGTTGCTGCGAAGAATCGAACACTATCTGCTACAGCTTCATCAAGCGTTGCCCAGTCGATGCCTATTTCTTTTAAGCCCTCTTTGCTGACCTCCATAATAAGCATCTCAACTAAAACCTGCTCACGCAAGATATCGAGCTTTTCTATAATATCGGCGATGACTTCATAGTCCTGTACTGAAGCTGTGATTATCAATGCGTTCGTACCTTCGTCAGGCGTAACCTGAACATGCTGGGTAGCTTCTATCGAACCGGCCCTTCTTAAGTTTATAAGTGCTGTAGTGAGTGATTCAGCCACTTCCTTCGCTTGTGCGTTTTTAAGGTACATCACATGAAAATTGCCAGCTCTGCTGGGCCGTTGAACATCAAGCTGTTGAATAATTTTGGCAACGTGATGTATATTTGAAGATATATCCGTAATCAAAATCGAATTTGTTCTGGGATAGATTGCCATATATGAGCTTCTGGCTAAAAGAGGCTTAATAATCCGGCTAACCTCTGTTGCATCAGCGTAGCTCAATGGAATAATCTGTGTGACAAGAGAATCGCTTTGAGGAATTTCGTAAGGGTTGCTGCCAATGCGAACCTGTAGGTTACGTTGGGCGGCCTCTGCTCTTGGGACTATTTTGACAACCCCTTCAGCTGGTACGGCAGCAAACCCCTTCACTTCCAAAATCGATTCTAAAACCTTATAAACCTCATCAAGACGTATATTTGTTGGTGATATCACTGTGACGGTTCCCTTTACACTCTCGTCTATTACGAAATTAATCCCTGTAATGTCGCTGATTGTCTTCAGTACGATTCGAATATCAACCTGGTCAAAGTTTACAGATATAAGCTCGTCAGCCATAGTTGGATTATCAAGAAGTATAGGCAGATTTACGCTTGTCCATGAAGGTGACTGCGTTGTTTTAGTGATAGTGCTGTCGCTTATGGCTAAGATTTCTCCAGGAGAAGGCATTTCAGTTTTAACAGAAACCGGAATAGTTCTTTTACGGGCTATAGTAACAGTTGATTCACATTCTAAAGCTTTGCGGTTATTCTTTGCCGTTTCAGGTCTTGGAGAAGCCGTTATAGCCATTGGTTCGTTTGTCTTGTCCAAGTTTGTATTCATTCCAGTTAGTCCTGCAACATACTGCTGAGAGAGATCTTGCCGTGGATGAACTGCCATAGTATCAGAATCTGACTCGCAGCCCGCAAAATTTACGCAAAGTATGCACGCAAGACAAAAAAGGCTTTTTAAAGGCTTTTCCACTTTTTGCCTGTTTGCGATTAAATTCTTTAATGACATCTGCTTTGCCTATTCACCCAAAGTACTTAAATTCCCTAATAATTTACCGCAAATCAAATGAGAGTTTTTTAGTTTTGTCATCTCGTAATAGTTCGAGACTTATAGCTGCCTGCGACCTTGCTTTCTTGAAAATCTGGTAAGCCTTCTGCTTGCTCGTCAATCGATGCCCATTAGCTGCACGAATAACGTCATCGTTCTTTAAACCGAGATCTTTTGCATCCTTGATGTTTTCTAAATCTGTTATTCTAAGCCCTTCTACCTGGCCATCAACAACATGAGGCTCAATAACTGCTTCCTTCAATGTTGCCTCCACACATCCGATTTTTGTTCGGACGTCAGTATGAGCCTTTTTGGTTGATAAATCAGTTCTCACAGCGTTACTCATTTCGTTAATGGTCTTGGACAAAGGTGTCTCAGTATTATTGTTGTTGCTACTAGACTGCGCTATATTCAGCCTCAATATCTTTCTTTCTCCATTATGCGCCAAAATTACCGCATCTTTGTCTATACCTTCGATACGGGCGTCTTCAACCGTTTGGCCCATCTTATATAAGTCAAACACACCAGTTTTAAGATCCTTTATAATGGCTCTTGCAACTGCTGGGCTCCCAGATACAGTGCCAAACAATGCCAATCCTAACTCCTCAGAAACCGGGCGCTCAAAGCCAGTAAAATTAGCCCTCGATGCCCATTTACTTGTGCCTGTTGTTTGATCTGAGGTGCCGAACGGATTTCTTTCTACGATTTCAGCATAATCTGCAAACGACAAATCTGGTAGACTCATCGTTTCATTTACACGTACTCCGTCCCTGCCCAGTGCCGAGGCAGGGGCCAGAGCTTTTTCTATGTGCTTAGGCAACAACACTGTTCTGATAACCACGTAACCTAGCACCAAGACAAGTGCTAACTTGCTTACAAAAAAAACCTTACGAGTATACAGTTTGCTACCTTTCTTCATTTGAATACACCTTCTCCACTTCGAAATTTATCGTCCTGCTGCCCCCCACACTTAAGCCAGATCCTCCGATAAGCCCTGTACGCACGTTCACAGCGATGTTTGGGCTATGATGAAGCTATTTATGGGGCTATGTAGGTATTTTGCAGACGGCCTCGCGCAATAATAATCGCCTTGGTTAGGGCCTTAAGCAAATGCTGCAGCCATAAGAAAATAGCAAATATTAGCAAGGCCGTGGAATAAAATTGGTGCCAGTAGCGACCTGGTACGGGTGAACAGCCAGCCGAGAATCAGACCGGGTAGAAATGTCAGGACCGATATTATCTTCCCTGTAACTATGATGTGAGCAGCTGCAAAACAAGCGGCCGATAAAGTTATGCTTATCCACTGCTGTAGCCCACATTGCTCCAGCTTCATTGTGCTTGTTAACCTGAAGATATTACCCTGCACATAACCCCTGAAAAATACTTCTTCAGCTACAGCAACGTACATAAACTGATAAAATAGCCAGCAGGCCCAGTTTTGTCCCTCTGGCAGCACAGGTCGCAGAGGAAAGTCTAATCCATAGGACTTCAGCAACCAACAACCAAAAAAGGTAGCGGGAAAAACAACCATACAGGTCCAGCCAAGCACCACAAGCGAATTCCTAATTTGCTTGACGTTGAAACCGATCTTAGGAAATTTCCTAGTTTTAATTGCCGTCGGGATAATTGCCGCAGCTACCAAAATACCTGGAGCCATAAACCAAGCAGCTACGGGGAGAAAGCTGCTATTGAAGGCCCCGATTGCCAAAATTGTAGTAGTCGTTACCAGAACGGTCTCTATGAGCAAAGATATGTCGAGTCGCTTTAATTTGTCGCCCAAAATTTGAGCCGACTCGATGATCGCTGGCAAATTGGCAATCCTGGGACGCCGTTTTGCAAAAAGATCGCAAAATGGAAACCTACTTACTTGGCTGGATAAA
This sequence comes from uncultured Pirellulales bacterium, assembly GCA_964618055.1. Lineage (GTDB taxonomy): Bacteria > Planctomycetota > Phycisphaerae > Sedimentisphaerales > Anaerobacaceae > CAYYFT01. The sequence continues at coordinate 13,877 of CAZTWR010000016.1, forward strand.
TAGCCCATTTTTAACATTTGTTTCTTGTAATATTGCGTGCTTTCCGATTTCACGCATCCCGCCGTTTCAGTATTATCATCATCACAGTCAGCCCAATGTATGGCAGGAGGAATTCGGTTATGCTGCCTTGGTTGTTACGAGATATCGAACAGCCACCGCCGCCACCGCCGCCACCACCGAATACACCACCGCCACCCCCCCCCGCGCTACCCCAACCGCCACCACTGATGAGAAATTGTGTAAAGTGCATAGTTTTGAAACGCAGAGCATGCAAAGTCGGAGATATTATGATGTTCTCAACGTTCGTTATCCCTTCTTGGCTGAGCGTGGCGGTAAGGGGATTATACCAGTATGCCGAAGCTGACTTACCGGACCCCGGGGCCTCGTATGGTATAGTAATCGTAACCGGCTCGGTGAACTCTATTCCACTTGGACCAAACTCATACGGCAAACTGAAGCATTCCACTGTAATTTTTGGTGGATTCTTTACTTTCGAGATTGTGACCTTCATGTTGCACGGATATGCTCCCGAAGGTATTTCAACAGAAATATCATCTACCCCACTTATAGCTCTGTAGTCCGTTCCCACTATTGCACCTGAAGCGATAGAAACATCAGCTGTTCTCAACGGTTCGCCTTCAATGAAGGTGCTTCCAGCATAGTAGATCTCACCGTAATCGCTTCTGTCATCAATCCATACTAAATAGGGATATCCATATCCATCTATACCTACTGCGGGGCCCCATTGGTTCGCATTTGTTCCGTCGTCACACACAAACACATTTGTTCTGTAACCTGAGCTAATTTCAGCAAAGTAAAGATCTGTATCTCTGTTGTTACTATCTATATTCCTCTTATCCTGCCAGCATGCGAAAACTCTTAAGTTATTACCTGTGCTACCTGTAACGGCAATAGCTGGTTCCAATTGGTCTGCGCCGGAGCTATCGTCGATAATGCTGCTGCCCGTCAAAGGACTTTCCGGCAGACCACCAGTCGTTTTGGCATAGAAAATGTCATCGTCCCTAAGCGTATCATCAATCCAAAGTAGATGCAAAATAGACCCTGTAGCTTCAGTAGCAATCGCAGGGCTTGATTGGCTATCTTCTTTGCCTACTATCGCCACATTAGTCCAACCGTCATTAGAGGCTGCTCCATAAATGTCGTTTTTGCCTTTGCCATTTCTGGCATTTGTCCACACCACGTAAATCGTATTGTCAGAATCTGCAGCAATAGCTGGTTCGACTTGGTTAGAACTGTTAGAGGTTATTCGTGAAACTATCTTTGTTATGAAACCGTTGCTCGAGGCAGCAACATAGATATCCTGATCACCCCCTCGGTCGTCCTGCCAGACAATATAGGCGTTATTTGATAAGGAGCTGTCGACGACTATAGCAGGATTGATCTCGTTGTCGTTAGAGTCAATAACCCTTCTTTCAGCAGACCAGTTTATCCCATCAACTGAGGTTGATACATAGATATCCCAATTTCCTCGCCTATTATCTTGCCATACGACGTATAGCTTGTCGTCGCTACCCAGCGCGATAGCGGGATTACAGTGGTCATACTGGTCATTAGCGTCATCTGTTAGCTGAACGCTACTACCAAAATTGTCAGCTCCCGCTGTAAGTTTTCCGACATAAATATCTCTACTATTTGTTGGCCCTGCGTGCCAGGCTACCCAGATATTCCCGCCACTGTCCCGAACTGTTACAGGGTTGCCTTTACTCAAATCATCCGAGCCTGAGTTGGCTTTCTTGTTTTTACTGAATGCTCGCATCTCGGTCTTGAAGGAATAGGAATATTCGTCCATTACATTTCCACCAAGGTCTGCAGCGTTTACCGTGAGAGTTATTGTTTGGTCGAAATCAAAAGTGTTGTCCGATTGGTAGATAAACCTATAATCAGCTTTTGTTCCTGTCCTCCGGCAAGGACCATATTCGCTGTCATAGTGGGCTGTATTACCCGTATACACAGTATTGTTATCAACCGTAATTGTTACCGAATTGGCATCAACGCCTTTGCCATCATCTACAATATGCAAAATTATCAGGTTATTTAAGGGTACCTGTATCGAGTTAGCATCTGGCGAGCGATTAGTGACGCTCGGCGGTGACGTATCGGTACTATTAACAGTTACAGTAATCGTCTCAGAATCTTCCAGTTGGCCATCACTTGCGATAAACGTTACCTTATAAGTTCTTGCCTGCTCATAGGTGG
>CAZTWR010000016.1:16193-17862 GCA_964618055.1 uncultured Pirellulales bacterium
TGGTGAATGATGCGCCGCTGGGCAGGTTTTGTGCTGAATATGTGATTTTATCACCATCAGCATCGGTAGCACTCACCGAAAAGCTCAAAACGCTATTTTCGTCAGCTGATTTATCACCGATTGCCTTAAGCACAGGTGCCCGGTTAGTGTTGCCTACGGTGATAGTAATTGTCTCGGAATCCTGGTCCTGGCCATCACTTGCGATAAACGTTACCTTATAAGTTCTTGCCTGCTCATAGGTGGGCGTCCAGCTAAAGCTCTGGCTGGTGAATGATGCGCCGCTGGGCAGGTTTTGTGCTGAATATGTGATTTTATCACCGTCTGCATCAGTAGCACTCACCATAAAAGTCAAAAGGGTGCTCTCGTTCACAGACTTGTTGCCAATCCCTTGGAGGACTGGAGCTTGATTATTGGAATCCGATGAAACATATTCATACGCACCTATATCAAATCCAGCACCTTGTGGTCGGGTATTCTTATCTGCATCAATATTAGGAGCTAAAAGACCGTTACCAGCATCGATAGCGGCAGAGTTGCTCCTAAGATGCAGGTCGTTTGTGCAATAGTTGATGAAAAGCAGATTTGGGTCATAATCATCTAAGTCCAAGTTGTAATCTACAACTACACCGCAAGGGTCATTTGAATCAGGGAAACTATAAGCGATATTGTTACGCACTAAAGTGTTTGATGGGTCAGGTTCATAGTCACGAGCTTTGCTTATTCTTATACCTGGTGAACCTGATAGTCCAGATTGGCGAACAACGGTATTATTTAATATTTTACAATTTTGAGCGGCGATAATAGTAATACCAGCATTAGTATTAACATTAGTGATTACTATATTATTTTCTGTTGTGACTCCATCACAAGAGAGATAATAATATGGTGGACTTGTCCCACCGCCTGTGCCTGAAATTCCTTGCAGGTCTGTTCCAATATATGACCGGGTGAGATTGGTAGTTACAGTAATAACATTGCCACGGATTATAAGTCCTTGAAATGGGTATGTGCCCCAAAACTGGATTCCGTCGTTATGGCTCGTGTCAACTTTGTAGAGATTTTTTATAACATTATACTGACAGACCTGGTTCGCATCCAAGGGATGAATACCATCTATACGAAATCCATCAATATAATTGTATTCTATAAGATTGTTTCTGCCTGAACAGTTAATTCCGCTACTTACGTTTCGTATATAATTATTTCGAATAACAGAATTAGGACCAATAAGTTGTATACCATCATTATTGGCATTTGTAATCCAGTCATTAGCATCCCAACCAGACGAATCCCACATTGAATAGATATTACAATCTTCAACGATTATGTTGTGGCAATCGCCCCACGTATCGTGAGCATTAAAAATCACAAGTGGGTCGGGTGAGAACCCGCAAGGGTCAAGTTCCGGACTAATCGTTAGACCTTTTATGTGCCAGTATTCGGCTCCAAGCAGCACAAAAGAGTTCAAAGCTGGGGTATGCCCAGTATCCGGCTCGATAGTAATGTAGCCGCTATTATGCCTGCCATATTTGTAAATCCTACCGTGATAGCCGGTTCGCAATTTGACCGTATCACCGCCGACAATTATTGCACCCGGAGGTGGTGGGCCACTACTTCCTGTACCAAACTTACCAGCAGTAAAAACACTTTCCAATGTTCCCCAAGGATT
>CAZTWR010000017.1:0-17089 GCA_964618055.1 uncultured Pirellulales bacterium
ACCTCTCCCTGGTCAATATCCTGGCAAATAAAGAATTAGTACCGGAATTTATGCCGTATTTTGGCTCGATTAAGCCCATTGTGGAAGCAATAGAGTTACTTTTAGAAGACGGTGATAAACTGACCCAAACCAGCGGTGAGCTTATCCAACTGGTCGAACCGTTGACTGAGAAAAAAGCCTGCAAGGAAGTCGCAGCGATAGTAGTTGAAATGCTGCATTAAGCATCAACAGCCGGATTTTGTTAGAACCAGCTTGCTGATGAGGAAGTTGACACCAACTTTGGAGCCACTGCGAAAGCTGGGTTAACAAAACTTCTGTTGGCAAGGACTTATTTGGGCCCGAATCTCTTGCGGTACTCTGATGGGCTAATTCCCTTCTGTTGCTTGAAATAGCGGGATATGTTACTCGCATCTGGATATCCCAATAACCTTGCAATCTGGGACATTGGCAAATTTGTGCCGATTAGTATATTAGCCATTTGATTAACGCGAGTGTATTTGATCTCTTCATGCACTGAGCGAGCGAGTACCCTCCGGAAACGCTGCTCCAAGGCCCGGCGGGACAGACCAACAGCCTCCGCAACATCGCTAACCTGGATCACCTCTCTGGAATTCTTGCGAATAAAGTAGACCGCCTCCGCGACCTGCCGGTCTTCTATCGCCATAATGTCTGTCGATTGTCTAGTTACGACGTGCAAAGGAAATATGGTCACTTCTTTTTCATTTTCCGCTATTTTTCGATCCCTCATCACCTTATCGAGGACTTTGGCAGCTTCGTAGCCAGCTCTTTCGGTGCTTAAAGTTATGCTTGATAACTGTGGATGAGAGAAATTGCAGATTAATTCGTCGTTGTCCACGCCGAGAATAGCCACGTCTTCCGGGACTTTGAATTCTGCGATTTTACAGGCCGCCAGGATATCCTGAGCACGGTCGTCATTACAAGTCATCAGGGCAAGAGGCTTGGGTAGAGACTTGAGCCAAGCTGCAATGAGGGGCTGCTCTTTGGCCGATTTGCGCAGATGCTTTGCGGTGGGTTGTTGGTAAACAAAAATCTGAAAGCCGGCCTCGGCGAGTGTTCGTTTAAAACCTTCGCACTTTTGCTGAGACCAAATCATATCATCGAAACCACAGAAGGCAAAATGTCTAAAACTGCGTTTGAGAAAATAATCTGCGGCCATACGGCCCACGCCAGCTTCATCAGTGAACAAGCGATATGCTTTTCTTTTTGGTTTATCCAGGCCGCAAATAACGGCTGGAAGCCCGAGATTAACGATGCTGTCAATGAAATCGTTATCCCAGGTGTGTGCCATAACGCCGTCCGCATCGAGACCTGTGAGCCATTTGTGCGATTTTTCTTTGCCCTGTCTGTAGAATTCCGGCTTCATATAGTAGAGCCACGGCCCGTGAAGATTTGAATACTGGATAATGCCGTGGAGCAATCCCCTGCCGAAGCTTCTTGACCTTTCGATGAGCAATATGACTTTGGGAATTTTTAACATAATTCGTTTTTACTATACCTCTGCCTGTTGTGCTTGCAATGCACTTACTTTGGGCCGAATTTCCTGCGGTAGTCTAACGGGCTAATTCCCTTCTGTTGCTTGAAGTAGCGAGATATGTTACTTGCATCTGGACACCCCAATAACCTTGCAATCTGGGATATCGACAAATTTGTGCCAATTAGTATATTAGCCATCTGACTAACGCGAGTGTATTTGATCTCTTCATGCACTGAGCGAGCGAGTACTCTCCGGAAATGCTGCTCCAAGGCCCGGCGAGACAGACCAACAGCCTGTGCAACATCACTGACCTGGATCATCTTTTTGGAATTCTTGCGAATAAAATAGACTGCCTCCGCGACCTGTTGGTCTTCTATTGCCATAATGTCTGTTGATTGTCTGGTTACAACGTGCAAAGGAAAGATAAACACTTCTTTTTCATTTTCTGCTATCTTTTGTCCCCTCATCAGCTTATCCAGGACTCGAGCAGCTTCGTACCCTGCTCTTTTGGTGCTTAGAGCTATGCTTGATAACTGCGGATAGGATAAACCACAGACCAATTCATCATTATCCACACCCAGAATTGCCACCTCCCTCGGCACTTCAATATCTGCGATCTTGCAAGCCGCTAAAACATCTACACTACGGTCGTCATTACAGGCCATTACGGCTACAGGTTTCTGTAGCGAACCGAGCCATCCGGCAATGATGGTTTGTTCCTTGCCCGCAGTGCGCAAATGCTTTGCCTTGGGCTGCTGGTATAAATCCGTCTCAAAGCCAGACTCCGCAACTGCCTTACTGAAATTCTCGCCTCGTTGCTGAGACCAAATCATATCATCAAAGCCACAGTAAGCAAATCGTTGAAACCCACGTCCCAGGAAATACTCGGCAGCCATGCGGCTAATAGCAACCTGGTCAGTTACTACACGAAACGCCTTCGAGGTTGACTTTTCTATACCACGAATTATGGTAGGAAGCCCTAAGCTGACAATCATCTTAATGATATTGACGTCCCAGGTGTAACCGATAATTCCATCGGCATCCAGGTCCCTAATCCACTTGTATGATTGCTCTCTGCTCTTTCTGTAAACTTCCGGTTCTATATAGAACAGCCAGGGCCCGTGAAGATTGGAGTACTGGACAATGCCGTAAAGCAGCCCCCTGCCGAAGGCCCTTGACCTTTCAATCAGCAATATGACTTTTGGAATCTTTGACATAATTCATTCTTACAATATCTCTATTGCGTTGCGTCCGCAAGGATAGTGCGCAAAATGATGCTATTTTTGCGCAAAATAACGGCCTGTTTAGGGCCAAAATCGCCTATAATATAGAATAACCTTGCATAACCTTGGATAATATGCTACTGTAATTTTGCACGATTAGAGCCGATCTTTCTATCAGAGAATAAGGAGGACCATTTTGGGTGTAAAGTTAAAGTAGAGTTGCTGAGTTCCCGGACTTTGGCTCGTCAGCGAAGTTAGTGTTTATCTTAAGGCTGGGTCAGATAAAAGTTGTGTTGAGTAAGCACCTTTAGAAATTCGAGAAGAGGCAAAAGCGCAGTGTCGAAAAGGGAATGTTTCTAACGAGGCAAGCACAGTGTTCGGTGAAGGTTTTTATTGCTTGTTTTGTTGAAAGTTGTTCGAGACAAACGCCGAATAGAAAGAGAAGGTCTTCGTGTTCGCTGCACGAGGAAAGTGAAGGTTTCTGCGCTTGTTGAGAACAACGGATGTTTTGGCATGCAGCCAAAGAATATCTTAAGGTTTTATTTTTTAAGGAGGATTATCATGTCTAAAAAATTTCTGTTTTTAATCTCTTTTGTTTTGGTGCTAAGTGTGGCGTCCACCAGTTACGGCGCCGGCTACACCGACCCCTGCGTGATAGGCAACTGGGAAGACAGCAATGACGGTTGGCTCATAGACCCTTGTGCGCCTGTCGGGACCACGACAGAGTTCAACGACACAGTTGGGGTTACGTTGGACGGCAACAGCCTCAAGCTGTACGTTCCGGAGCCTAACTGGCAGCGGGCTATATATCTCCAGCTTGACGATATGAATTTAGTTGATGAGTTCTTTAGCAGCGACATCTTCTCGGTGGACGTAACACGGTTAGTTGGGGAATGGTCGAACGACGTCAATTACGCAGGGCTCCAGCTGGTTGTCAATGCAAATTCCGTCTCAGGGGTCGTCTGGCAAGACTTAGGCGGACGTGTTTTCTGGAGTCCGCCTGATGGGAACGCGACACAGACAGCTAAGTGGGATTATTCTGCAACTAAAGCTCTAATCGACGAGGCTACCGTCTCGTATTTGGAGTTTATAATCATCACCAATTACGACCCGTGTTCCACCCCCCCCCGTGGGACTTACTACTTGGACAATGCGCAGCTGAGGGCTTACGCCGGCGTGATAGGAGACTGGGAAAACAAGATGGACGGATGGGCCATATGGACCGAAGCGCCCAATGGGACCACGACAGACTACAACGACACAAACGGGGTTACGTTGAACAACTACAGCCTCAAGCTGTACGTTCCGCAAAGAGAAGATCCGGAAGCGGATACTCAGAGTGCCCTGTATATCCAGCTTGACGATGCAGGATTGGTTGATGACTTCTTCCGCAACAGCTTTTTCTCGGTGGACGTGACGCGGTTAGCTGAGGAGTGGGGCGACCCCAACGCGACCACCAGTATTGGACTGATTGTCAATGCGGATTCCAACGCAGGGAGCGTTTTCCAATCATTAGGCGAAATTCTTTGGTGGAGTCCGGGCGATGGGAACAATCCGCGGACAGCCAGGTGGAATTATTCTGCACCTAAAGCTCAAATCGACAAGGATTCCATTTCGTGGTTGGAGTTTATAATCGTAGCAAGTTATGACGACGTGAATTACACCAGCGGGACCTACTACTTAGATAATGCGCAACTGCTACCCAAGGCCGGCTACATCGTGATTGGCGACTGGGAAAACACGGATGATGGATGGATCGAGTGGACCGACCCCCAACCTACGATTGGGCCGCCCAAGTACACCTACGTCCCGACCGGGGCCACTCTTAACAGCAAGGCCGTCAAAATGATACCCGATGATGGCTACGACCAATGCCTTGCTAACAAGCTTCAGCTCAATGGACTTGTTGCTGAGGGTCTGGCAAACAACAAATTCTCCATTGACGTGACATGGGATGCTAACGATTGGAAAGGAGACGGCGAGGCCACAGTCGAACTGATTATCAATGAGAGTGATACGGGAAATGGAAGTGGGATAGGCTGGGTCGGATTAGGCCCACCTGATGAAGATACTGGTAATCCAGATGACCCTGGTGTGTGGGACCCGTGTGATTTCCCGGGTGTCCATACGCGGACGATGACCTGGGATTACTCATATCTTATCCCCGACATGGCCGTGACGCCTGATGTAGGCTGGTTCGAACTCATCCTGGTCACAACCTACGGTGGGGGCTATGATGCCGACGGCAACAACCCCGGCAATTTTTACTTCGACAATGCGAGGCTGACCGACGGTCCTAAGGCGGGCAATCCGAGGCCGGCTAACGGTGCGACAGACGTGCGGAAGAAGCCTACTCTTAGTTGGAGGCCAGGGAGGTATGTTGATAAACACGACGTATATTTCAGCACCGATGAAACCGCAGTAACCGACGCCAACAGAGCCAATGACCCGTGCGGCGTTCTGGCCAGTGAAGACCAGAACGACAACAGCTATGTACCCGGAGAGCTGGAATTCAACACAACCTACTACTGGCGCGTCGATGAGGTCAATATGGCCGACGAGCCGATAACCATGTGGAAAGGTGATATCTGGAGCTTTACAACAGGCGTCTTTATTGTTGTGGAGGATTTTGACTCGTACGCCGAAGAACCCGACCTGGAGGATGTCTGGAAAGATTTAAAAGATAACGGGACCGGGGCGCAAATTGCTCTTGAGAAGACAGACCCGGTTCGCTATGGTAACTCGATGCTGTATGAGTCCGGCATGGGCGCTCCTGACGTCGCTGAGGCCTACGCGAATACTACTAGTCTTGGAATCGGGTCAGACTGGACCACTGGTGGTGTTGAAGCACTGGTGCTGTACTTCTATGGCGATGCGGACAATGATGACGCTATTGACCAAATGTATGTGAAACTGCACGATGCGGACAGCAATGCGAAGGTGATATACGACGGCGATATGAACGACATAAACGAGCCAGAGTGGCATGAGTGGAATATCGACCTTGACGACTTCGGTTCTGCCGGCGTGACCTTGACCAATGTTACGAGAATTACTATCGGCTTCTATGATAGTACTTCAGATAAAGCTGATGTGTACTTTGACGATATCCGGCTGTATCTACGCAGATGCGTCCTTTCGAAGCGCTCAGATGATTTTGCCAAGGCTGACTATTTCCCGACCAGTACCATCAGCGGGGATTGCGAGGTAGGCTATCAAGAGCTCGAGATGATGATAGACGACTGGCTCATTGATGATGACATCATTTATACGCAAGATCCGTGTACGGCTGGCCTTGTTGCATACTACCCGATGGACGAGGGAGCTGGCGATACCCTTGACGATGCCACCGGTGATGCTAACCACGATGGGGAGTTAGTAGGAGGTGTAACGTGGACCTCTGGCGTAATGGACAGCAATGGTATCAACGTGGACGGCGGCGACGCCGACCCAGAAAGCAGGGTTCTAATTGGAGAGTGGAATCCTGCTGAGCCGAACGGCCAACTAACTCTGGCTATCTGGGCCAAGTGGGCTGGACAAAAAGCGGAGACGGGCAGGTGTCAGGGCTTGATTGGTAAAAGAAACGGCTGGGGTAGCAGCACCGTGATGTTTATGTTCGAGGTGAATACCAACGGCAATTCCGGTGGATTTGCTTTCCGGCAGTTTAGCGGTGGCGTGTATTCCCCTGAGAATATAATGATACCGTTTATCGACGAATGGGCGCACTTAGCCGCCACGTTTGACGGGACCACTGCCATACTCTATCTAAACGGCGACGAAGTAGCATCCGGGTCATTTTCATTTGGTGGTGGAACCGATGTCGGTATGGCAATAGGCAACACCACCAGCAATGAGTACTGGAGCGAAGCCTTTAACGGTGACCTGGACGAAGCCTACATCTTTAACCGTGTTCTGGAACCTAATGAGATAGCGTACCTGGCTGACACCACTCCAGAGGACGGCGAAGTATATACTCCGGTGCCATCGGTCGCCGAACTGTACAGTGCCGAGGCACACGGCTACAGGACGGTCAACTTCAAGGACTTCGCCATTATGGCAGAGATGTGGCTTAAAGAGGGCATGTTCCCGTAATCAGCAGCGATATGAGGCTAATCGGATTCCCGCTTACGCGGGAATGACATAAAGGCTTGCACCAATTCGGGGCCTATACTAAGTTAATCGTATAGGCCCCGGCTGTTTTTATAGACGATATCGAGTCAATACTTTTTTGGCCTACGGGCAGCCCTCCTCCGGCATCAACCCCGTTAGAAATTCCACAAGGGGCAAGAACCTGCCCCAAGAAAAGCTGATTTCTAACGGGGTCAAAGTAATAAAACTCTTGCAGGAATGGGGGTTTTGAGTTACCTTGTTCGTTTTATTAGCAAAGATACATTAGCAACCCTTTATTCAGGAAGATAACGATGAAGGTACCTGTTAAAAACCCGGGTTTATCCGAACTTGATGAACTCTGCATTCAAACAATTCGATTTCTATCCGTTGATGCAATCCAGAAGGCCAACTCCGGTCATCCGGGTATGCCGATGGGAATGGCACCGGCGGCATATATTCTCTGGACGAAACACCTTCGGTATAATCCGGCCAATCCGCAATGGCAAGCAAGAGACCGATTTGTCCTCTCGGCGGGGCACGGCAGTATGCTGCTGTATTCGCTGCTGCATTTGACCGGCTATCCTTTAAGTCTGGAAGAACTGAAGAATTTCCGGCAATGGCAAAGCAAGACACCGGGGCATCCGGAATGCCGTCCGGAGCTCGGTGTTGAAGTTACGACCGGGCCATTAGGACAGGGGATTTCCAATGGGGTGGGAATGGCAATAGCCGAAAAGTATCTGGCAAGCTATTTCAACAGGGATGGTTTCCCCATTATCGATTATAAGATTTATGTAATCGCCGGTGACGGCGATTTGGAGGAGGGGGTATCCGCCGAGGCCTGTTCGCTGGCGGGACACCTCGGCCTGGATAATTTGATTGTGATTTACGATGATAATCATATCACTATTGACGGCGATACAAAGCTTGCGTTTACGGAAGACTCGGCGAAGCGTTATAAGGCCTATGGCTGGAACGTGCCGGTGGTCGACGGCGACGGCAATGATATGGAATCTTTCGAGAAGGCATTGAAGAAAGCCAAGAGGGAAAAGAATCGGCCGAGTCTTATAAAACTTCGGACACATATTGCTTACGGCAGCCCGAACAAACAGGACACGGCCGGTGCGCACGGTGCTCCCTTAGGTGAGGATGAAATCAAATTAGTTAAGGAAAAATTCGGCTGGGACCCTGAAAAAACTTTCCACATTCCTGAAGAGGTGCTGACCCATATGCGGAAGGCCCTTGAAAAAGGGGCAGTAGCTGAAGCGATTTGGAATAAGATGTTTGACGAATATGCCAAAAAATATCCGGAGCTTGCACAACAATTCCGTGACGGTGCAGCGGGCAAATTGGGCGTCGAGCTTGATGAGCTATTGCCGAAGTTTGAGGCGGGCAGTTCCATTGCGACACGCAAGGCTTCAGGAAAAGTGCTGGATGCAGTGATGCCGAAGCTGCCGCTGGTTCTGGGCGGCTCAGCGGATTTGACACCTTCCAATCTTACAAAGTTCGAGGGGGCTGAAGATTTTCAACAAAGTAAACGCAACGGCAGGTATATCCGGTACGGTGTGAGGGAACATGCGATGGGGGCAATAATGAACGGGATTTCCATCAGCGGCCTAACAAGGGCATACGGCGGGACGTTTCTGGTATTCAGTGATTATATGCGGCCGGCAATTCGTATGGCAGCTCTTTCAAAATACCCAACTATATTTGTATTTACTCATGACAGCATCGGTGTCGGCGAAGATGGGCCAACGCATCAACCGGTAGAACAATTAGCAAGCCTTCGGGCGATGCCAAACCTGCTGGTGATTCGACCAGCCGATGCTAATGAGACCACTCAAGCCTGGAAAGTTGCTCTGGAGTACAAGCAAGGCCCGGTGGCTCTACTTCTTACCCGCCAAGGATTACCCGTGCTGGACCAAAACAAATATGGCTCAGCGGCAAATCTAAGCAAGGGTGCTTACATCCTTATCGGGACGGACAAACCTGATGTCCTTCTTTTAGCGAGTGGCTCGGAGGTTTCCATTGCTCTCGATGCTCATGAGAAATTGGCCGCTGATGGAATCAGCGCTTCGGTGGTCAGTATGCCGTGCTGGGAGTTGTTTGAAAAACAAAGTCAGCAATACAAAGATTCGGTTCTTCCGCCTAATATCAAGGCAAGAGTCGGCATCGAAGCTGGGGTTGAATTGGGCTGGAACAAATGGCTCGGTGATAAGGGCATCTTTATTGGTATGTCGTCATTCGGTGCATCTGCACCTGCGAAGGTCTGCTTCGAGAAGTTCGGGATAACTGCTGAAAAAACAATAGAGGCGGCCAAAAAATCCATAGCAAGCTCCAAATAATGTGGCCGGTCCTTTAGCGTTATTAATAACAGCGATTTTATGGAGCTTGGTCGGGATAGAACGGTTGCTAAGATAATCTCCCGGCTCAAGACCGCAAGAGGCAATGAGGGGGCGGTCAAGGTCGAGGGGACGTGGGGGTCGTTTGCGCGCCTGCTCAGCTCTTACATATCAAAGAAACTTAACAGGCCTATTCTGTATATCTGTCCGCATATTGATGACGCCGATAAAGCGGCTGACGATTTACATACATTCGGGGCTGAAAATATCGAGGCCTTGCCTGCCTGGGAGGGCGAGGAAGAACTGGCAGACGCCACCGATGAAATCAGGGCTGAGAGGCTAAAGCTCGTCGCTCGTCGCTCGTCACTTGTCACTCGGAACACAGAAAACGAGGCACGATTTATTATCCCAGCGTCTATACAGGCACTTTGCCAGCCGATACCAAAGCCGCAAGCCTTAGAGAAAAGTTGTCTTCGACTACAAACAGATAAAACAGTGCCGCTGGAACAAGTAACTGAGTGGCTGGTTGAAAATGGTTTTGAGCGTGTTGATAGTGTTGATTTGCCGGGGCAGTTTGCACGCCGTGGAGGTATTGTTGATATTTACGCACCGCTGAGTATCGGAAAAATTTTGTCAAATGAAAAACAAGGAAGTTTATCGCTACAGGATACTGAAGCAATCAGGGTCGAATTCTTCGGTGACATAATAGAGAGCATCCGCGAAATAAATCTGGATACGCAGCGCTCAAGCCAACAAATAAAAGGCCTCAACATCGTTTCGGCAATGTGTGGGACTGCCGTAGAACAGAGGGAGCTCTTCGTAAATATCCTGCCGGAAGATACCATAATAATTCTTGAAGAGCCGAGCGATATTGAAGAAGTTGCGAAACTATTTCGAGAACGGGCCGAAGATGCAGGGCGACTTTATAGCTGGCAAGATATTTATAAGGCAATAGCAGAATTCGCGCAACTGCATATCTGCAGATTTGCCACAGCAGCACCAACCAAATTTCTTAAGGTCGATGTTAAGAGCGTGCAGCGGTTCCAGCACAAAGCTGCTTCATTATGGGCGGGACATAAGGAGGCCTTACAGGAATTAGTTCAAGAGGCAAAGCAGGGGAAAAAAGTTTTACTTTACTGCGAATCCTTAGCTGAAACTAAGCGAGTAACCGAAATTATAACAGAGAATAATGAGAAAATGCCGGCGAATTTCAAACTGCTGCAGGGATTTATTCATCAGGGGTTTGTTATAAATTCGCTAAATACAATTATAATAAGCCACCACGAGCTGTTCGGCCAATACACACTCAGGAGACGGCCGCGGCCGGCGCGGGCAGGCGCTCCAGTAGATACGCTGGCGGACTTACAGGTGGGCGACTATGTGGTTCACGCTTCCTACGGCATCGGCAAGTTTTCAGGGATAAAAACCATACAAGAGAAAGGAGGCACCTCGGAATATCTTACGATTGAATACGCCGACGGGGTAAAAATCCAGGTTTCAGTTCGGAATATCGCACTGGTGCAAAAGTTCATAGGGACAACTCCGAAACGGCCAAAATTGAGCAAGGTCGGCTCGAAGAGATGGCAGAGACGAAAAGAAAAAGTTGCACGCTCTGTTCAGGACCTGGCCAGTGAACTGCTTGGGGTTCAGGCGCAGCGCGAAGCAAAAGGCGGGATAGCTTTCGGGGCGGATTCGAACTGGCAGGCTGAATTCGCGCAGTCTTTCCCTTATCACGAAACACCAGACCAGACTACCGCTGCAGAGCAAATCAAGGCAGATATGCAAGAAGCTGTGGCGATGGACAGGCTGCTGTGCGGCGACGTGGGCTACGGCAAGACAGAACTTGCAATGCGTGCAGCATTTAAGGCGGTGGAGAATGGAAAACAGGTGGTGGTGCTTGTGCCAACAACGGTATTGTGTGTGCAGCACGGCAGGACTTTTTCCGAGCGCTTTGCTGATTTTCCAATTTGCATTGAGGTTTTGAACCGCTTTAAAACAACAAAGCAGGCAAGAGACATCATAGCACGGACAAAACAGGGCAGAGTTGATGTGCTGATAGGAACACATCGGCTTTTGAGTGGTGACGTGGGCTTTAATGATTTGGGGCTTTTAATCATCGACGAGGAACAGCGATTCGGGGTTGAACACAAAGAGAAGCTCAAAAAACTGCGTATCAATGTTGATGTTCTTACGATGACAGCTACGCCAATTCCGCGGACGCTGCATATGTCATTATTGGGTTTGCGCGACATAAGTTCGCTGGCGACGCCGCCATTGGATAGGCGAAGTATAGTAACAACCGTAACCGCCTACAACAAAGAGCTTGTAAGAAAGGCGATAATCCAAGAATTGAACCGTCAGGGGCAAGTGTTTTTTCTGCACAACAGAGTCAAGACAATTGAGAAAAAGGCCTGGGAGATTCAAAAGCTGGTTAGTGACGCAAAGGTTACCATCGCACATGGACAGATGGCCAAGAGCGAGCTTGAGAAGGCAATGATAGATTTTGTGACGGGTGAAATCGACGTGCTTGTGTGCACAGCAATCATCGAATCCGGCCTGGATATCCCAAATGCGAATACAATTTTTATAAACGACGCAGACCGGTTCGGCTTAGCTGAGCTGCATCAGCTCCGCGGCAGGGTAGGCAGGTATAAACACCGCGCATATGCGTATATGCTGCTGCCAAGCTCAAGGCCGATTACACCGCTGGCAGCAAGGCGCCTCAAGGCCATTGAAGATTACTCACACTTAGGCGCTGGTTTTAGAATCGCGCTTCGAGACCTGGAGATTCGCGGGGCAGGCAATATATTAGGGGCTGAACAATCGGGGCATATTCAATTGGTAGGTTATCAGATGTATTGCGATTTGTTAGCAGATGCTGTCAGGAAATTAAAGAATGAACCTGCCGAAGCTGAACCTGCCGCTGTCATCGATTTAGGATTTGCCACATATATACCGAAAAATTACATACCGTCCGACAGGTACCGAATGGATATTTATCGCAAAATTGCAGTTACAAAGACGACCGAGGACTTGAAACAGATAGAGAGCGAATTAGCTGATGTATACGGGCCGGTGCTGGACGATGTCGAACTACTGCTGGAACTGGCTTGTCTTCGAATCAAGGCAGGTAAGTGGGGTATAAAAAGCATTGTTACCTCCGGCAGGGATTTGATATTTTCATTCAGCAAAGATGCAAGCCCGTCAAGGTTCGGCCTTGCCGAGACTGGCGTGCAGACTGATTCTTTGTTTGCTAAAGTGAAAGGGACAGTAAGGGTTACTGGCCCGAAAACGGTATATTTGCGTCTGCCGCAAAACTATTTTGAGCCGAAGACGCTAATAAACGTTTTACGAAAGATTCTTAGCACTAATTCATAGAATGACATATAATAAAGAGCTGGATAAAGTATATATTTATAAACATTCATTGAGAATGCAGGAGGTTATCATGTTCAAGGATCGAGCAGCAATCTGGATACTTGAATATAGCATCGGCGGGATGCTGGTCCTCGCGCCACTTTTAGGTCTGGGTTTCTGGCAGGAAAGCTATAAGGATGCTTTCCTTTGGGCTATAGGCCTATTCGTTGTTTGCCTTGGCATGATATTAATCTCTTGCGCCAGCTCAATGAGGCAGCGAATACTCCTGGCAAGGCGTATAGACACGTTGGCCGAACAAATAGCAGATGGCTCCACATCTTCATAGAAGTTTTGAGTGCTTGGCTTCGAGCTGGTTAGTGGGAGATTAGGCTATGCGTAAGCGTGCTTTTTTAACAGTATTATTACTTTTGTTGATATATGGTTGCGGAGGCAATAGTAAGCCAAAGTTCACCGAAGAAGAACTGGCGCTTATCCCTCTTGCGCAAAGAGAAGGTCTACCAGAAGCCTCAGGTGGATTTGTCCTGGCGGTGGGCGGTGAAACTATAACCTCTGATGAAATAATAACCCAAGCGCTATTAGAATATTTCAGGCCGATTGCGCAGGAAAGCAGTTTTGAGCAGTTCAAAGAACAGGCCGGGCCTGAGCTTGAGCAAATTCTTGCAACGAGAGTATCAAATATCTTACTTTATCAGCAGGCCAAAAAGAGCACGGGAGTAGATATTGAGGATGCTCTGGAAAGGGCTACAGAAGCAGAAGTGAGAAAATTTGTTGTCAGCTTCGGGGGTGACTACGCCAAGGCTGAACAGGCCCTGAAAAAGATGGGAATGGATTGGCGCAGCTTTAGAGAATATCAGAAAAAGATGATTCTCAGCCAGGACTACATTCAACGACAACTGCCGGAGTATAGGCCTATCACTTACAGCGAGTTGGTGAACCGCTATAATGAAATGAAAGAAGAATTTTTCGCCATACCGGCAATGATAAAGTTTCGGCTGATTGATATCCAGATTCCGAAGCTGGAAGTGACAGACCCGAATGATAACCAGCTCGAACAAGCAAGAAAACTGGCTAACGAATTAGTGGTACGACTACAACAAGGCGAAGATTTCGGCGAACTGGCAAAGCAATATTCGCACGGGCACAGAGCATCGTTCGGCGGGTTATGGAAGCCGGTCCAGCCGCAGTCTTTAGCTAAACCCTATGATATTCTTGCAGCCGAAGCTAAGAGGATAAAGCCGGCGCAGATTGCAGGGCCGATTGAGGCAGGCGAGCATATTTTCATAATGAAACTGGAAGAGAAAAGGCCTAAAAGTTTTGAGCCTCTTGAAAACGTACAAAAAAAAGTAGAAGCAAAAATCATTTTTGACCGCCGGAAAAAGGCTGTTGATGAGTTTAGTGCCAAACTTGTGCAGCAAGTGGCACTAAACGAAAGAGACAAATTTATAGATTTCTGCCTGGAAAAAATTTACCGGATGTGCCACCAATAAAAGAAGTTGGATACTCGATGCCAGATGCTCGATGCTCGTAGCAAAAGAGAGTCGAGTATCGAGAAGCGAGTATCAAGAAGCGAGTATCGAGCAGATGGAAACCGTAGCACATGGTATAGACCTTGTAGATTTTCCGCGAATAGAAGAGATGATAAAGCGGCACGGTGAGCGTTTCCTAAATAAGGTTTTTACTACCGCTGAGCAGGCCTATGCCGACGCGAATAAAAACGGCGTAGAAAAACTTGCCGGCCGGTTCGCAGCGAAGGAAGCGATTCTCAAGCTGATGGGGACAGGCTGGCGGGGCAAAATTGCGTGGACAGATATAGAGATAATAAATAATCCGACAGGTCAGCCGGAAGTTACTCTATGCGGCGAAGTTAAAAAAATTGCCGAGAGACTCGGAATTAAACACATAAGCGTGAGTATCACACACACAGCCAATTTTGCAATCGCATCTGCAGTTGCAATAGCTCAGAAAGGTTAGCCATAGACAAGCGAACTCGGTTGTCAGAGAATATTTTATTTTTCTAAATTTTCAAGGTCAGCTAAATCCTGGTATCTACCGCTGGCTTTTTTGTTTTTCCTTAAATCTTCGAGGGATATAAAATTTATGTCTATATCATCTATAATTACAGTTCTTTTGTCCCTGTAACATTTAGTAAACTTAACGCCGTCTATAGATGTTAGAATTTCTACACGTAGCGGGGGATTTCCCATTCTGATATTTTTTTCCTTTTCCAAGAACAATTCTTCTTTCAACTGGGGGGCGCTAAAACCAAATTCCTTTAAAGCTTCAACAGTTTTATGGGCATTATCTTTAGAAATGGCTATCCAGATATCCATATCTCCGGTGGCCCGAGGATATCCATAGAGAGCAACGGCATAGCCGCCAACTACTAAATACTCAACCTTTTTTGAGTTGAGCAATCGTAAAAATTCTTTGAAGTCTTTCGGTAGATGGATCATAACCAAATACAATTCTCCTCAATTTCTCCAAGGCCTCGATTCTTTTAAGATAAGATTTTCCCCTCCAGTAATTATGGTCACTGCTTTCGTGTAGGGAAGTTATTTTCAAAGTTTTTTTGTCCATTTCTGAATACCTCTACTATAAAAATACCATATAAGTCTTTGGAAATCAAGGAATTTGCTATGTTTAATGGGGGGGCTCACCTGCCGGATGGGCTTCTGTTACTGGATTGTCTTCAATTTCAATCTCTCAAAGCACATAATAAGCTCATCTGCCGCTACGAAGCGTAGCGGAATAGCGGTCAGGTGAAGCGCCTTGTTAGGCACTTTCTTGAGTAAGTTCATGAAAAGCCACGTAAATGTCTGACCATTACTTCTTGCGCAATCGCCTGAAAAGGAAGTAGAAACCTATAGCCCCGCCTGTGATGGCGCCAAGGACACCGGCGATCTCAACGGGCGTTGGACCAGTGGTTTCACTGGCTTGCGCGAATGCTTGTTGAGCAAAGGACGACGCACACGTGAGCGCCAAACAGATCATTTTCCAACTGATTACTTGTCTTTTCATAGCGGGTTCCTTTTCTACTTACTGATGTTCATGAGATTCTCCATCCTCGTCAGGCTTTCCGTTGGCAGCAAACAGAATTGCTGCGAAGGGAAGGCCAAGAATCAACCCCGCAATCACAAGCGGAGTCAAGTTGCTTCCAGCCCCAACGAAAACCATGATGAATGCGATAATAATACCTACTGTCCCGTGCCACACTCTCAATTTGATGCGTTTCCGTCGAATTATGTTCGCGAGCCAAAGGGCGATAAGCGTTGCTACGACAGGGATGCCGATCCGAATGAGCAGAGACAACAGCGTATCCATTTTTTCAGTCTCGTTTTGTTATGCCTAACAGTTGTTTATATGGCTTCCGTATAAGGCACCGAACTTAGCGGATTCTACGATATAAACCACCTATAGTATTATAATAATGACATCGATTGTCAAGACTTGATTAGAAGGTTCAAAAAGCTATACTGTAAATAAACTTAAATCCGAAATCCGAATATCGAAATCCTAAACAATATCAAATGGCCAAAATTCGAACGTTCAAAACTATGGTATTCTAGCGGCGGCAGCTGTTTTAGTCATTTGGATTTTGAATTTGTTTCGGATTTAGGATTTCGTGCTTCGAACTTTATATTATAGCAAAACCTGCTGTCAAATAACATTATGCCTAACAGAATGAAAGATGACCGTTTCGACTGTATAGTTATCGGCGCTGGTCACGCCGGCGTAGAAGCAGCTTATGCAGCGGCGAAAATCGGGGCTAAAACCTGCCTTATTACCATCGACAAAAATAAAACAGCCACGATGAGCTGTAATCCAGCTATCGGGGGGCTTGCAAAGGGACAGATTGCGCGCGAAATCGACGCACTTGGAGGATTGATGGGGCTGGCCATAGACGCAACGGGAATTCAGTTCAGGATTCTAAACCGCTCAAAAGGCCCCGCTGTTCAGTCACCACGCGCTCAAGCCGACAGAGGCAAATATGCAAAGTGGATGCAGCAGATGCTCGAACAGACAGCTAATCTGACCATTATCGAGGCAATCGCAACAGAGTTAATAACAGAAAACAATAAGGTACGAGCGGTCGGCTGTAAAAACGGGTCGGTTTATAAAGCAGAAACAGTTGTCGTAACGCCGGGGACATTCCTCAGCGGAATGATGTATATCGGAAGCGACCGATGGGCCGGCGGCAGAATTGAAGAGCCGCCGAGCATAGAACTCTCACAGAGCCTGAAACGAATGGGACTGAAACTTGGGCGGATGGCAACCGATACGACGCCGAGGTTGGATGCGCAGACGTGCGATTTGGACAAATTACAAGTGCAACCGGGCGATGAGCCGCCGGTACCATTTTCATTTATGACCGAATCGATAGACCGGCCACAGCTGCCGTGCTGGATTACATATACCAACGAAAAGATACATAAGCTGCTTCGAGACAATCTGCACCGTGCTCCACTTTCCTCAGGTCAAATAAAAGGCACCGACCCGCGTTACTGCCCGAGTATTGAAGGCAAGGTCGTCAGGTTCGCCGACAA
>CAZTWR010000018.1:0-16996 GCA_964618055.1 uncultured Pirellulales bacterium
AATTTTTTCTTTGATTTATACTGCTAAAATGTTAATATCCTGAATTTAGCAGAAAAGAGCTAACGGATACGGCAAAAGGAAAAAATGTCCCGCCCCTTAGGGGCAGGCTTTTTTTGTAGTGTCCATCTGGTGACGATATATAACAACAAAACCAGATACTCTATTAACTTGTGGTGAGCGAAGTCGACCCAAATGTCGAACAATAAAAATAAAATCAGAGATGGCGATTATCTGGACTTTGAACAAAAAGTAGCTGACCTCGACCGCCAGATGAACGAGCTCCGCAAGCTTAGCTCCGTCAAGGGCATTGACTATTCTGCTGAGATTCGCAGCTTACAGCAAAAGCAGGTTACTGAGCTTAAACGAATCTATTCGAATCTGACCGCTTGGCAAACTGTCCAGGTGGCACGCCATCCCAAAAGACCGCTTCTTTCTGACTACCTTAACCTGATGGTGAAAGATTTTCACGAACTGCACGGCGACAGATGCTTTGGCGATGACCGGGCAATCGTAGCGGGCTTAGGACAAATCGGCAGAGAGAGGGTATTAATTGTCGGCCAGAACAAAGGTAAAAATACAAAAGAAAAGGTTACCTGCAATTTCGGCTGTCCCAATCCCGAAGGATATCGCAAGGCGATAGCCAAAATGAAATTCGCGCAAAAGTACAATATTCCTGTCGTTACGCTCATTGACACACCGGGAGCATATCCCGGCATTGGTGCTGAGGAACGAGGACAGGCCCAGGCAATAGCGGTCAATCTTATGGGGATGGCACGTTTGAAGGTGCCGATAATTTGCGTCTGTATAGGCGAGGGCGGTTCAGGCGGCGCTCTGGGTATAGGCGTAGGTGACAGGACAGCGATACTTGAATTCGCATATTATTCGGTAATATCGCCGGAGGGTTGTGCTGCCATTCTTTGGCGTGATGGCTCACAGGCCCCCGATGCCGCCGAGGCACTTAAATTAACAAGTAAGGATTTGTATAAGTTAAAGCTCATTGACGCAATTATTCCTGAGCCGCTCGGCGGCGCTCATCGCAACGTTCACGACACTGTTTACAATGTCGAAAAATATATAGTTAAAACTCTACGCGACCTCAAACGCACAAAGATTGACAATCTGCTTGAGAGCAGATACAGAAAATTACGCTCGATAGGTAACGTAAATAATAATCGCTCCAAAGACAAATCAAGCAAAGCCCGGATAAAATCTACAGCAAAACCCAGCCGAGCCAGACCAAAACCCGTCCCCGCAAAGATTTGACAATTGCGTATCGCCTCCTGGTATTGTGAAAAAGCGCTCGAGACGGGACAAGCTGATATACTTATCCCTATAAGACGAAGCGAAGTGTTATGGCACACACAGAAAAAAGAGTTGCGACTTCAGAACAAAGTATTTCCTATCAGAGCAGTAACGCATTTCTACAACACCACGTTAGACAAAAACGCTCTTTCGGTTTTACTTTGATAGAGCTTTTGGTGGTAATCGCCATCATTTCATTGCTGATGGCTATACTGATGCCGGTGCTGAGAAAGGCTCGTGAGCAGGCGCACGCTATCGCCTGTAAAAGCAACTTACGCCAGATTGGTACAGCAGCCAGTCTATATGCTGATAGCTGGGATTCGTATGTCCCGCGAGGCATAGGAACTCGCAACGTCACTCAAGGCATATTACCGTGGTTCGAGCTTTTTATACCCTACCTGGGTGAGAAGCCGGAAGATTATGACTACCGCAGTGTCAAGATATATCGTTGTCCCAGCTACCCTGACAAAGAGCAAACTGTTTGTTATGTCATCAATGGCTGGAAACTCAGAAACGAAAATGATACGGTTGGAGAGTCTATAGATGAGCCGGTCAAATTGATACCTTATTTGCGTAGGGAAACCACTATATACCTTGCCGACTACGAGTGTGCTTTCTGGATACCAATAATCAAAAAACTGCAGGGCCCAGGTGCAGGCTCGGGAACTACGGACGATGAGGATGTCGGCCGATGCGACATCTGGCGTAGAGAGCACCTGCCATCGTCTGATACTACAGGCGAGGATGAAGGCCGACGGGTAGCACGGGCCCGGCACGGAAAGGGATGTCATTGCCTATATCTCGACTGGCACGTTGGGTGGGTGGCTGCTGAGGAGATGACTCCGAATATGTGGAGGTTTAAAAAGTAACACTTTGAAAACTCAAACATCTGTTTACAACAGGATAGGCGTTATTTTTGACTTGGACGGCGTACTGGTCGATACCGGCTGGGCTCACCGGCAGGCATGGTTTGCCCTGGCGCAAAAGGAAGGTCTCCATATAACTGACGATTTCTTTTACAGCACATTCGGAATGCCCAACGACAGGATAATTCCAATGCTGCTTGGCCGCAATCCCTCTTCGCAGCAGCTCAACCGGCTCTCCGACTGGAAAGAGCAATTTTATCGCCAACTCATTTCAGACGAACTCACGCTCGATGACGATATAGAAAGTTTGCTCACTGACTTGAAAAGAATCGGCTTTCGTTTGGCAATTGGCTCCTCGGCACCGAAAGCTAATCTGGACTTTATTCGCGAACGCTTAGGCCTGGACAAGTATTTTGATGCTTACGTTACCTGCGAAGACGTAACCGAAGGCAAGCCATCGCCGCAGACCTTTCTAAAAGCCGCCGAGAAGCTTTCAATACCGCCAGCCAGCTGCGTAGTCGTAGAAGACGCTGTGCAGGGAGTCGAAGCTGGCAAAGCCGCCGGAATAGCGGTAGTAGCGGTTACAACAACCAGAAGCCGTGCCGACCTGGCAAAAGCGGATTTAATCTTTGACAGTCTGGCCGAAATAAAAGCCGAGGACTTTATAAAACTGCTCACC
The DNA here is from genome assembly GCA_964618055.1 of uncultured Pirellulales bacterium. Classification (GTDB taxonomy): domain Bacteria; phylum Planctomycetota; class Phycisphaerae; order Sedimentisphaerales; family Anaerobacaceae; genus CAYYFT01. The sequence goes on from CAZTWR010000018.1 coordinate 2,848, forward strand.
AGTCAAAACCGCTAAAACTGCCTGCACTGTTCACCATAAGTATCTTGTAGTTGAGATCTATCAGCGTGACCGCAAAGTAGGCATTTTCCATTACGGCCCTATACAAGTCCTTCGGTCCTCGAAATATTTCCTCCGTCTTGCTGCGTTTTGTGGTGTCTCGGCTCACACGCTCTAATTTCGCTTTACGCGTGCGCAGCTGCTTCAATGGTTTTTTCCGCTCTTAGTCAAATCACGCATCGCTCTGGCCCTTGCAGACTAATTAACAGTTCAGTTCATTTCTGCAATTACAACAAAGCTGCGCCTGACACTCTTGCATCTTTTTCTGCTGCTGGCGGCTAATCAAGTGTCGAAAAAAGTGAAGCTCTCCGACCAAAGGTCGGAGCTTCTTAAGAGTCCCAAAACGTAGGTTGTTCATATGAAAAACTGTGTTTTTCTATATATCGTTTTATTACATCTTCTCTCATCTGCTCTCCCACAGTCCACACAAAATACCCTTGTTCCCAAAGATGGCCACCCCATAGCCTCTTTCTTACGCCCGGGAACTCCTCAAATATCTTGCTCGACGATATACTCTTTATTACCGCTACTGCCTTCGAAATTGAGTACCTTGGCGGAAAAGACAGAAGTATACAAACATGCTCTTGTGCTACCTCGCAACTATCTATCTCAAAATCAAACTCTTCTGCTATCTTACAAAATAGCTCCTTTACCCTGTCTTTTATTGCGCCAACAAGGATTCTCTTCCTATATTTTGGACACCATACCAAATGGTATTTGCTCTCATAGACAGCATGACTTGTGCTCTTTAGTACCACAAAGGTATTATATCAATGTATTCCCCATTGGGAGAAATACATTGTTGCGATTTTCATCTCCGACTAAAAGTCGGAGCATTCAATCACTTTTTTTTACGTAAATCTTTTAATTAATAAAGTCTTATAGAAACACGCCCGGCAGGACTCGAACCTGCGACCTACGGATTAGAAATCCGTTGCTCTGTCCGGCTGAGCTACGGGCGCTCAATTCTTTAAGTGCTTGACAGTATAAATACTTTCTGCTCATCTTGTCAACTCTTGAACGATTCAAAGCGACCAAATATTGCAAAAAGTGTCAATCGCCACTTTATAGCCACTTGTCAGTGGCTTGTTATTCATTTGTTACCCGCTTGTAAGTCTAATTTTTCGTCAAGGATAGGGCTGTAACATATTGTCAAATTATAAGCTTATGGAGTAACTATACGGATGTATAACCCGATGCTTACCAAGATATTGCCAAACGCAATTTTTCCCAAAGATTTTAAATCTTTATGAGCAAAAAGCGAACTCACATAACTTTTTGTGAATAAATAAGCACGGAATTTTTGGGAGAGACAAGCCTTATAAAATCTACGCTGTAAGAGAAGTAAAAAAGTTTACTTTTAAAGTGTTTGCTGATTCGGCGATGTGTTATTCGGTTTGGCTAATATACAATAACAAAGCACCCTTTAATAGGTGATGAATATGAGGATGATTCCTCGGATTGTTCTGTCCCTCTCCCACCATAACTATCTGCAGAGCGTCAGTCATTCGGCAGGCAATATCAGGGCCAATCTTTTTGAAAAAATTGGTCCTGCTCTCTAACTCAGTAGTCAAAGTTTCCATACGTTGCTATAGCTCTCCACGCGGACCTGTATTAACCAGTCTTCGTCCACCGTACGTGAGACACTCGTCATTTTCAGATTCTGCCCGCAACAGCCTCTGCTATTAAATCCCTCTTTGCTTCTTCTTCACCAATCCTTACCTGGATTTTCCTTGCAGAGCCGCTCATTAAGTTCTCAATTCCCTCAAACGGTCCAAGAATCTGCATCCCTTTTGTGGGCATAACCTCAAATTCCACTGGGTTTGTCATATCCCCACAGCCCAGTCAGCATCAGCACTTTATAGTTTGTAATCTATCTATCTTGCTGCACCGGTGTTTTTTAGTAAGCATCGGCAAAGAGGCTTTTATTTTTTTACACCTTAACCACAGAACTTGGGACAGTTACAGGCTACCCTACTAAGCCTCCAGATTCCACTGCAACACTGAATCTCCCTGAAAAATACAGCTTTTGGGTATTTTACATAGGTTCTCGTTTCAAGACAGCTAAAAACTCAACTATCTTACCTTCAGTTCGTCGCAAATTACCACTTATCTTCTTGCAATACGAGCTCACAAAATGTAGATTATCAGAGGATTGTTCGGAGAGGTGGCCGAGTGGCTGAAGGCAACGGTTTGCTAAACCGTCCTGTGGGTATAAGCCCGCAGCGCGGGTTCGAATCCCGCCCTCTCCGTTTTTGTTGTCATTTGACGACAAATTGTGTCCTTCATTACCCAAGCCACTTTTAGAAAAAGAGTTGTGATTATCCCTCAAGTAATATATAAGAGTTACTGGTGCCGAAATAAGCAATTAGAATAGCGAAGGAGCCTCTTCCAACGGCTCATGGACACCGCTTCGCTGACGATATATATTTTTAGTACTCACCAACGTCAATATACCTGGTTTTAAAGCTACATAACTTCAGAAGCACCCTGCCCCGAAAACATTGATGGGCTTGTGGATATCGCTCTTACTGATTCAGCGAAAGATTACGTAACCTGATAATAGCAAAGCAGTTACAAAAGTATGAAGCGCAACTGGTATATGTGTAAAATCTTGGGAAAAAACTTGACAGGACACATAAGATTAGATATACTTATAACTTGCGTTCGTCGTTGTGATTAATGGCTAAGGGAAATATTAGCTGCGATAAGTAATGCGGGTTAAACAGTAAGCGAAAGGGTTAAAAATGCGATGTAAGGCAGTTTTTTTGCAAGTAGTTGTATTAATGTTCCTTGTCAGTCTGGGGGGGTGTTTCTCATCTAATCCGGCCGATATAGAGGCTTTTACCAAGCCAGCACAGGCCATTGTAACGGCTGAGAGTTATATTTTGCAGCCACCTGACGAAATTGAGATACATTGCTCGAAGGTGCCGGAAATTCACCTGCAACAACAGCGGATTCGGCCAGATGGCAAAGTAGGCTTTGAGGCTTTGGGCGAGATAGAGGTAGGGGGCAAAACACCAGAGCAAGTTGCGGACATCTTGCGTCTGAAGGTTTTAGAGCTTTACACATTAGTAGGAGATAAACCAATTGATGTTCGAGTTGTTGCGTACCGAAGCAAGGTGTTTTACGTATTGGGCCAAGTCTATGTACCCGGGCCGAAAGTCTATACCGGACGTGATAATGTGTTATCTGCTCTTGCTGAGGCACAACCTAACCCTATGGCCTGGCTGGAGCGAGTCCAAGTAATAAGGCCGTCAGGTGACAAGAAAATTCGACCCAAAATTTTTGAAGTGAACTTAGACCGTATGATGGCTCACGGCGATACCAGCAAAAATGTTCTGTTGCAGGAAGGTGACATAATATATGTGCCACCAACTGTGTTGGCTAGCATAGCACTGAAGGTAGAAGAATTTGTACGACCGATTGGCCGAGCTTTCTCAACGGTTAATATTGTAACTGGTCCTCCTGGATACCGTCAATAAGTTACTGTTGTCAAGGCTAAATTTTTTAGACATGTATCGAAAGTTCTGAGGCAATATGCCAATGTATAGACCGAGAACGGTGAAGTCAATTCATTTTGCCAGCACGGCGTGGTTTATGCTATGCGTTGGCTATATCCTAGTTTTAGCACTGCAGCGAACTGGTATTCATTGGTGGGTTATATTCTCCCTATCGGGACATTCGGCATTACTTATTTTTCTGCTAATTAGCTTGTATTTATTCGCCATTTCCAGAGGAATTGGTAGAGGCTCAAAAATAGAAGTAGAACATCCATTAACCAGTACGGATTACTATATGGTGTTCTATGTCTCAGCACCTTTTTTAGGTAGTCTGGCGGGTTACCTGGGGATGATAGGTGAAAATAGAATCGGTCAATTCCTATTGGGAATCGCACTGGGAACTGTGGGGACAACCTTTTTGGTCTGGGTGATTGTCGACCCGGTGATGGGACTGCTGGAAATGCTGTTATTACCTGCAAGCCGAAAGCACCGCGCTGAACGGCTGGCCCAAGCTAAAGCCCAACGAGAAAAGAAGCAGAAGGATCGTGAGCGTTTGTTGGCAGAGGTGTTGGCGAAGGAAGAGTTAGCTCGCCATGGTTGGCAGGAAGTGTTGAAGCCGCAGGCTGAAAGGCTCGCCGGACTGTTGGCAACCAATAGAACCGACCTTAAAGAGACAGAGCGTGAAGCAATTGATATAGGCGTCAATGCATGGCAAATTGGGGGATTAAGTTGCATGCGGCAACTTCACGAGATGGTGATAGATTTATGCAAAAAGAAGTATAAAGACTTAACTGTTGTTGATTACATCTCGACCTGGTGGGATGGAATTGGAAGCTGGCGAAATCCGTCTTTTGGTTAAAAGATAAATCGCTGAACGCGACAACGAAACTGAGATTCTCATCAAAAGGAGTAAGGGTGGATAAGGCAAAAATCCTATTAATTACAGTGCTTGTTTTGTCTATTGCTTCATTTTCGAATGCAATCAATGTCATATATGTGGATGTTAACGGCCCGAACGACCCTGGCACTGGGACTTCTGATGACCCCTTTCGTAGAATTCAAAACGCAATTGATGCTGCTAATGCTGGTGATATCATTGAGATACAACCCGGTATCTACACAGCAGACCCCAACAACCATAATCTTGATCCGAATGGCAAGTCCATTACCATCCGCAGCATGAATCCGAACGACCCCGATATTGTAGCAAATACAATCATTGACCCAAATAAGGCTGGCAGAAGTTTCTATTTTCACAGCGGCGAGGATGCAAACTGCATAGTTTCCGGGCTTACAATCCGGAATGGATATACTAACGATAAAGGTGGAGGGATTTTCTGCAAAGACAGTAGTCCAACAATTAACAACTGTGTAATTTGTGGAAACTCATCCTTTACGCTTGGCGGGGGCATTTACTGCGACTCCAGCAATCTCGAAATCACGGCTTGTACGATAAGCGGAAACTCGGCACAAGAAGGAGGTGGAGTTAGCTGTCGGTGGAATGCAAGCCCCAGGTTTACAAACTGTATTATCAGCGATAATAATGCGTCAGATGCGTATAGCGGTGGTGGCGGTCTGGACTGTATAGACTGCAATAATGTCAGACTCACTAATTGCACTTTAGCAGGAAACCTTGCCAATGGTAAAGGTGGTGCTGTGCGGTGTGAAGAAAGCGAGATGACGGTTAAGAACTGCGTTTTGTGGGCGAATAGCGCAGGCGAGGGGCCGCAGATAGCCCTTGCATTTTTTCTTTCTAATCCCAGCCATGTGTCAATCAGTCATAGTGACGTACAAGGTGGAAAGGCAGCGGTTTATATGTATCCGGGCAGTATTCTAACCTGGGGTAGTGGCAATATAGATATTGACCCTTGCTTTACATCTTTTGACCCAAACGATGACCCGAATATGTGGGACTTTCACCTGCAAAGTGCCTACGGGCGTTGGGACACTAACTTTTACAGAATTGACTTTAATAAGGATAAGATAATTAATCTGCTTGATTTTGCTGAGCTTGCCAATGAGTGGTTGAAGAAGGGTAGCAGTCTGCCGGAGGACCTAAATCGTAACGGTGAAGTCGATTGGATGGACTTACGAATATTTACTATGTACTTTTTAACTGCTGGTTATGGAGATAAATGGGTATCTGATGCATTGACAAGTTCCTGCATCGATGCTGGAGACCCAAATTCAGATTGGAGTGATGAATTGTGGCCGAATGGAAAACGCATAAATATGGGGGCTTACGGCGGAACACATCAGGCGAGCAAGAATGGTAATCCAGCCGATTTCGATATTGATGGGTCAGTCAATTTTGTAGATTTTGCTGAATTTTCCAATAAGTGGTTCTCTCAGGAAACTTGCATCGAGGACTTGACCAACAATGGGGTGGTTGATTTTGCTGACCTTCGTATTTTTGTTAAAGACTGGCTCTGGCAAAAGGAATAAGAGAGCTTCTCATAGCATAAAAAAGGGCCAAGGCAGTTGCCTCGGCCCTTAAATTACATTCACATTCATCACACTTTTACTGCGAATGTTTTCTAACTTTGGTCCTACAGCGTTCTGCGTCTGCGGAGCCAGCCGACAAGACCTACGCCAATAGAGCCCAGCAAAATAGCACCAGGTGCAGGAATAACATCAATAGTAAGTTCAACGTACTCGTTCCAATAGTGACAGTCTGGGTCGAAACCGATTCCAAAAGTGCCGTCATTTGTGATATAGCTCTGGAGCAGACTAACCTCTGAAGGCGCGAATGGGTAGACGAAGTCCTCCGGCGGATTGGGCCAAGAGCCATCATCTGTATACGTCGTCAGGAGATCACCATAGCTGGCAAGGTTATCAGGCAGGTTTTGGTTGTCAGTGCCTCTCATAGATGTCCAGGGCAATACTCAACATACCTAAATCACTAACAGCATCATCAATTTCGGAATCGCTTAGAAGGCGGATATACAGAATGTCGCCGTCCTCTATCTTCCAGTCATTGATGTTTTTTATCAGCAGACCAGCGCCAGTAATTGCCTCACCGGGGAGTCCGGAATCTATCTTCCAGATGTAATACTTCCAATGGTCAAGGTCATCTAAATCAGGGTCGCTTGGCTGAAATGTATTAAGAAGCCTGTACAAGCGCCGAAAGAATTACCAAGATTGTAACGACAGGCAATAGCAAAATTACCTTCTTCAATTTAATACTCTCCTCTCAGAAAGCCTTCTAAGGGCAGGACAGCTTGCCCTGCCCTTAGTTTCTGCTTTCTTATAGTGTTCTTCGTCTTCTCAGCCAACCGACAAGGCCCACACCAATACTGCCGAGTAAAATAGCGCCGGGAGCTGGTGTATGCGCGACACCCACTGTAACGCTCAATGTTGACGTCTCAATCTCAACCGGACCGGATAAGTCACCGATAATCCTCGTCGCCACCGGAAGTCCGTCCAACCAAGCAGGTTCGATGTCAAAAGTTGTACTGCTCTTATGGTCCGGGTATGCGTCTGAGTATCTGAGTGGGCCATTTCCATCGGAAATGGTCATCGTTTCCAGTAATCCCATATCGTGCCAATCAAAGTCTTTGTCCTGGAGCCATACTCCTAGACTGTCGTTCTGGCTCAAGCTGTCCAGCACAATCGTTAGAGTCACATCGCTAACCTGTCCGGTCAGCACAGCTTGCTCATATTCATCTGGTGTCATAGTCCCACCACCCACGGTCTCCGCAGGGTTGTTATGATACCAGGACCAGTAGAATGAACCGTTTCGGACCAGCCAAATCTCTACCGTCTCTGTGTAGGTCATATTGGCAATAGCTGAACCAGCGAAGGCAAATACCAATGTAGTTACTAATAATTTTTTCATGGGCGTTCCTCCTTTCTAAAAGCGTTCTAAGGGCAGGGCAGATGCCCTGCCCTTAGCTACGTCTTACGCTTTCTTAGAAAGTACGTCGTCTTCGCAGCCAGCCGACAAGGCTTACACCAATGCCACCTAACAAAATAGCACCAGGAGCAGGGATGGTCATCGTACCGCTGAAGTTATCTGATCCGGTCAAGTTGTTGGCCAGCATATTCTTAAACCCGGCATTTGCTCCCGAAAAAGACAATTGAAAATCCAGATTGCTCAGGGGATTGGCTGCTATCGCGTTCAATGCATTCGAGCTAAGAGCCAGACCTGCAGCAGTCACACCACCATTAGTGACGTCCGCTGCAGGAGAACTCCAGGCGCTCGCGGTTATTGCAGTCGGCGTGGTCGGTGTGAGGTCACCTACAGTAACAATCGTGCCCGACCAATAGAGACCGCCAGTGCCTTGAATCGTGATCAAGCCGGAGACAACAGGAGTCAGAGTATAAGGCCCTGACGTGCCTGCCCCGCCCACTGTGTAGGAGGCAGGCAAGGTGATTGTGGCCCCATCGGTTACGAGCGCATCGAGGACACTGCCCATTCCCCTGTCAATAAGAACGGTCGGGGTAATGGACATAATCCCGGCGCCATCATACGACCAAAGCCCGGTGCCGGGGCTAAACTCGACCGTTGGTATTGCCAAAGCAGGCGCGGCCATAAACGCGACCAAAATTGTTGTTAAAATTAACCTTTTCATGATTATTTTCCTTTAATTAAAATTTTCCCTTAATAAAAAGTTGCTAATAACAATCTCATCAACCTCTCACCTGAAGGGTCTTGCGCGCAACGGCCCTCCATAGAGAAGTTGCTAATCATTAGGCCGGGATAGGCGGACCGCGGGGTAATTGACAGAAGATAAATGCAGGTGAGAAATAAATAAGCTGCTCGGCTCTCAAAGCTAAGCACGCCAGTAGTGAATTTAAGCTATATTGTTCTGAAAGGAATGCTAATTGGGACTGAAATGAATTTGTGTTTTTAGATGGATTGGACCAGTGGTAAAGCGGTGTTGTTACTTTTCTGGATTCCTGCTTGCGCAGGAATGACATTGGTCTGTCAGGTATTCCGGCCAAGTGGTGGAGAAGACTTATATACTGCGTACCTTCAATATCACTACGCAGCCGGTTAAAATTTTCAAGGTAATATGGATAAGTAAGTTCTGCAGAGAATTGTTGCTGGCTATTATTTCTACGGCTAAGACGCAGAGCCAGTTGAGGAAAAGCCTGAATACTAATTTGACCTGCCCATAATAGCCCAGCCAAAGCTGCCAGCCAAATCCTACGGTCTCTAACCAGTGAAACGCAAAGGAAACCTGTCAGAACCATTAGCAGAGCTGCCGGTACTGCAGGCAGGGGTTTTACAGAGTTGTTGCTTAGAGCTGCAAAGCTTGCCGGGGGCTGTAGGAATTCTCTGCCGATATCGGCAAGTTTAGAATTGATAGGTTGGATAACTTCGTTGTTGCATGCGACCGTATTCGAGGTATCTGATGCCTGTTGAACAATAGGCACAATGGTGTTATCAGATGTTACCGTAGGCGCCCCACTTGCAGCCACAGTTACTAGTAGCAATATCGCTACGAAAAACGTTTTGTTTCCTTGCAAGAACACCTCGTGCCCCTTCTCCAATTAAAGGGCTTGCAGACGTAAAAAATAGACATTCAGCCTTTGTTCAGCCCACTGTTTTTCGCGGGCAAGCACAAACTTCCGCGACTTTCTGGGAGGATCCCTCCTCGGTGGTTACTCTCAATGATACAAGTCAAAGGATACAATCCAAATTGTTTAGCTTAAATGATATAAGCCGTTGGTTATGAGTCAAGAAAAAAATGTTAAAAAATAAAAATTTTTCAAAAAAATCTACACTTTTTGGTTTTCGTTCTTGCATTGTGGGTAAGAGATTAGTTTAGCTACCACTTTTGGTCTATACCAAAAGTGGTAAAATTCCTCAATCGCATAGATTTTTGGGATTGCCTAAAAGGAAAGTACCAAGACAAACGAAATGAATTAGAACCCATGAGCGATTGAAAATTAAAATGTTTATTCCTCTTTTTTACGTATCTCGGCCGGAGCCACAGGTTTTTTGACCAGCTTTTTTATCTCAACAATAGGAATAGGAGGAGTAATTCCCAATTTGGTAGAAAATTTAGTTGCCTGGTCCACAACCTTTAGCAGCATTGCAATTTTATTTTTGACGCGGATTCTTCGGTAAACATTCCGCAGGTGAGTTTTCACGGTCCCAGGCTTTATCTTTAGGTCCTTCGCTATTTCTCCATTGCTGAAACCCTTACAAACAAGTTCAGCTACTTGAAGCTCGCGCCGACTCATACGGTATCGTCTTTGAATGTAAAACCAGTGCTCTTCATCAAGCAAAACGACGTCAGGACGACTATAAAAAGAGTCATCGGGACCGATACTTTTTCTCTTATCTTCCTTTTCTGGGTGTGATGGCGAAGGCATGTTAACCTCCTTGTGATAATTCTTCAAGCAGACGCCACGCATCCGCGAAATCCGCAGCAGATAAACTGCCAATTTGGGTATTCAACTCCAATGCTTTTTTTAAGCTTTCTACAGCTTCATCTTTTTGTCCGAGCTTCGCTAAAGCCTTCCCTAAATGTAAATACGAGGCTACTGCCGATGGTGTCCCCGTCGGATACAGTCTCAAACATCTTGTGAAATCCTGAATTGCTCTATCGTATTGACCAAGCTTGTAATACACAACGCCACGAGTATCAACAAGGTCGATGTAGTTAGGAGCTATTCTCAAACCACGCTGAGCAAGCTCAAGGGCTTGTTGATGTTTTCCTTGCTCTTCAGACATTATCCAGGCCAGATTATTGATCGCGATTACGTTATCAGGTTGAACTGTAAGAATCTTCTGGTAAAGTGGAGCTGACTCTGCAGAACGGCCGGTAATTTGTAATAGCATAGCGAGAGCACTCATAGCTTCAATACAATCAGAATCATTTTCCAGTATCACCCGAAGTATATTTTCGGCTGTTTTTTTAGCCTGGCTGTCCTCAGTTGCTACCAAGTCACCGGCAATAGCGATAGGTGTATGAGTATCCTTCGGGTGGTTCTGACACCAATGTAAAACCATCTGGCTTAGCTGGCCCCAGAGCTGGTCATCCTTGAGTAGTCGGACTTGTGCTGATAACAGATCTGGATCATCTGGGGCGGATTGATATAGCGAGTTAAAAATCTCTTGAGCCTCCAGTTTGCTGCCGTTCTTATGCAACGCTACGGCAAGGGCGATATTTATTTTTCGCTCGTCAGGGGTACCACTACAAGAGACTAATTGTGTTTTGAGAAGATTTATGGCTTTTTGGACATGGTCCACAACCACGTATGCATCGGCCAAGTAAACCACAACATCAGCGTCATTCGGATCGAGCTCTCGCAGTGCTTTCAGAGTCGGAATCGCCAGGGCCGGTGACCGTACTGCCTCTGCCCGAGCCTTTAATAAAAGCAAGGATTTATCGTTAGGCCGATGCACAAGGCCTCGTAAAGCAATATCCATCGCTTTAGTCGGCTGTCCTTGCCGAAGAGCGACTTCACCTAACAGGACCCAAGCTTGAGCAATTTCAGGCTGGTCTTCGGTTATCTTTTGGAGAATACTCATTGCCTGCTCAATAACTGGGGCTGTTCCTTCAGCGAGCAAAGAACGTGCTTTATAGAGGCGCAGTTCAACATCCTCGGGATTCGATGTCAGGGCTTTATCAAGAATATTCTTACCCTCGCTCACTGTGTCGCGGTCACCGGAGGCCAAGAAGAGCGAAACCCTTCGCTTTTGAATGGCGAGGTTATCTGGAGCTATAGCTATCGCTTTCCGGATGCTGGCCATAGCTTTATCGAGGTGGTTTATGGAACGGTAAAAGTCGCTTTTGGCTGTCCACGCTTCCGCATTATTCGATTCTATGCCCGTGGCGTGTTCAAAATCTTTTTTTGCCCTCTCGGGCTGACCAAGCATGGCATACGTCCTGGCACGAAGAATATAAGCTGAAGCATTGTTGAACTTGTTTACCGTTTCATCACATAGCGATACCGCTTCTGCAGATTTATCTTGACGAACGTTCAATTCAATCTGCGCAGCTGTTACCAGCAGCGAATTTGGTTCCTGAATTTTCAATTTAGTCAACAGTTCATCTGCCTCAGTGAAGCGGTTTTGTCGCATCTTGAGTAGTGCAAGGGATAGGTAAATAGACTGGTTGTTGGGGTCATCAGCCAGCAAGTTCTCCAGAATATCGCTGGCGGAACTTAATTCGCCGCGTCTGAGGTAGCTTTGCAGCTTCAGTCTTTTCAATTCGGGGTGGAATAGCTTTTCGTTAGCCGCTCGGTGAAGAGTTTCGTCTGCACGGTCATATTCATTTGCCTTGTATAGAGCAGCGACGGTAGGAACGATTATACGAATATCCCGGGGCGCCCGCGTCAGGGCTTCCTGATAGGTTGAAATCGCAAGCTGCAGCTCACCGGCTCGTTCGTAGCTGTGAGCAAGAAGCGTTCGGCTCGCCTGATCATCCGGATTGGCAAGTAGATTTTCCTTAAGAAGCGAAATAATTTGCGGATACCGGTTTTTGAAATTTTCCTGGGCAAACCAAGTTCTTGCTTGCTCATACCGCCATTGCCAGCCCTCTTCGCCCTCAAGGGATTTAATATCATTCACAAGCTGTTGGGCTTTTATGGGGCTTTCGATAACCTGTTCGCATCTTAAAAGTCGCCGTTTAATAGGAACATCATTCGATAGCTTCTGTGCAAGTGAATTGAGCAATTCATATGCCTTTTCCTGTTGGCCCCACCGGCCATACAAGTCAGCAAGCAGCAAGCATAATTTTCGTTGGGCAACAAGGTCTTCGATACGTGCTAAAGCATCTTTAACTATAGCTTCACACTTTTCTTGCTTGTTCCGGCGGGCTAATAAAATCGTAAGATATTCAACTGGCTCGACTGCATCGGGATACCGCCTTACGATATTGTTTAACACGAATACTGCTTCATCTTCTCTCTTCTGAGCAGCGAGCAACCCAACTTTGGCCATAGCAACTTTTATTTCCGATGGATGAGATTCTTTCAATTCAGTAACCAACGCTTCAGCGTCTGCGAAATTACCCCCTTGTATTGCAAGCTGAAACTGTAAAAGTTTGACCTCGAAGGCACCATCAGTAGCATCTTCCAACGTAGCCAACTGCTTGTCTATATCCTTCCACATTGGGGAGTCTTTGTCTGTTTGGTTTTCTGCAAGCAGTTGTATTTGGGCTTGAGCATGCAGTAAAGCTGCATCGAGACTGCCCGGAGAAATCTGCCTGGCTATCCAGGCCTGCTCTGCTGCCTCGGCCCAATTTCCAGTTTCACTCAACAATCTGGCGAGGTTTATGCGGGCACTGAAAAGATTTGGTTGCTCGGAAACCAGGGTACGTAATTGCTTGATGGCCGATTGCTTGTCTCCTAAGCGCGATAATGTAGCGGCCAGTGCCAATCGAACCCTAGCAGATTCAGCCCCTAACTGTATTGCTCGATACCAACACTTAACCGCCTCATAGCCATGACCTTTCCGATCGGCTACAAGGCCTTCCAAGAAAGCAGTAGTTGCAGGGGTAATATCCTTTTCTCGCAGTTTGGAAATACAGTCGCTGGCACGATCAAGCTCGTCGCATCGAATATACAGCTCCGCCGCAGTAGGCATAAAATCCCAAGGTTGAGAAGAAAGCTGTTTTAATCCAGTTTCAGCAACTTTTAGCATAATTGCTTCTGAGTTCGATTTCAGCGCGAATTGTGCCCACGTTCGCCAGAGAGCCTTGTTTGCTGGCTCGGTATTCTGTATTGCCACCAAGTGTGTTTCTGCCTTGTCCAGGGCGTTTGCACTTATAAGTTCTCCGGCAAGGCGCAATCGTACGAGAGGGTCAGACAAATCCAGTTTTTCGGCTTGTTCTAAGTCAGCTAAGGCTTTGACTTCGTCGTTTGTTCTTAGATGGAAACCAGCACGGATTATGTAAGCCAAGGCTGAAGATGGGTTATTTTTTACCGCCTCATCGAACCACAATCGAGGAGCTTGCGAGAAATCTTCAGGACGCTGCTCAATTAGCTGGCCCAATACATTGTAAGCTAATATTTGATCAGGATACTCTTTAATAATGCTTTTTAATTCGTTTGTTGCCTCTTTAAATTTCCGCTGGTTGATAAGAGCCATTGCTAACATTCTTTGCAGTTCCGGTGATCGGTTCGCTTCAAGTGCTCGGGTTGCAATCAGCTCAGCTTCACCGGGCATACTCATCCCTAAATACATTTCAATAAGCCGCATACTGGCTTCGGAATTGTCTTTGTCGACTCTCAAAACGGTTCGGTAAGCTGCTATAGCCTGCTGAACATTGTTGCGTTTGAGAGGTCTGATGTTAAGCTGGGCATCAGCGTATTTAAGCAATACTGGCACATCATCCTGCGCAACAGTGAGATAACGGCCCAAGTTTTTTGCTGCCTCTTCCCACAGGCACCTATCGTATGCTTCATTACCTTTATCAAGAACTCCGTAAGCCATACGACTTCGCTGCCATTTGCGCAGTCCAAAGGCCGTTATACCCAAAACAACAAGACCGATTACCAAAACACCTGCTAATTTCCAGTTAAAGTATCTTCTTGGCATTTGATTATCCCCTTCTTATCCATATATCTTCATTTTTAGAACTGGCTAACGAAATTCTTAACCAGTTTCATAGCGGTTTGCCAGCATA
>CAZTWR010000019.1:0-16535 GCA_964618055.1 uncultured Pirellulales bacterium
ACAATTGGTTTTTCGAGTTCCCCCGGGCTGATTCGAGTGCTTGGCATTATCCCAGTGATGCGAAGTATTGTTTTCCCAATTGCCGCAATTTGGATGTTGGTTGCAATGATAATTGCGGTTAGGCAAGCTCTTGATTACAGCAGTACACTCCGGGCCATAGGGGTCTGTGCCATCGGTTGGATTGTTCAAATTGTACTGTTTATGTTATTGTTTTCTATTCTCGGTGGCCTTGCAGGGTAATTTGATGCCAGCTCGTCTACGCTCCTACTCCTCGGCTTGGGTGCGATGATGTTACGAAGAAAACGCAGGACATAAATAGTTGGGCTTCTGCCCACTATGTTCTTAGTGAGCATCTGAACAATTACCATTTAACCAATTACCAATAACCAGTCCGTTATGCACCGAAGATGATTTCTCTCAGCCATATTGGTTAAATGGTAAAATCCGCCTTCGGCGGACTCACACAACCTTTTTTCACACTCTTTTTGCTGTTGCATCCTCCAGTTCGGCCCCTATTTCTATTTACTTTACTGCGGAGTTTCACTCCTGCGCAATACTAATGCTCCTCATCGCGGCTTTCGGAAGCAACAGCAAATAGGTAAAACCAACTCAACAGAAAATCCCTGCGAAGCAGTTCCACAATTTTGATTTTTGCATTTCGATTTTTAATTTATCTTCTCATCACGGCCTCCGCCAGCCCGCCTTTTTGATTGAATTGTCTCTCTACAGGTCCACCGTATTTCCTAACCGTCTATTCTTTATCAATAGCGGCCTTATGTATGGGACGATAAATATAGTCATTAATAACTTCTTTCAGCTTCTTCATTTGTTCAGCTATGTCCGGCTGTAACTGCAAATACTTTTCTGAAAACTTCTTTGTTTCTTCAGTCATCATTGTTTGCAGTCTCAAGTTTTCCTCCCGGTCCTTTTGAGTCGGTGCATACGTCATATCTTGAAAATTGCTCTCGCGGAATTTATTAAGTTTGTATTCAATCGGCGCCAGCTTTGTCTGGATATCAATTAAGGTTGGTAATGACTCAAAGATGAGCGGATAATAACTCTTTCTGATATTGAGGACCATACCTATGAGCTGCTTTTCCAGTTCTTCATCCCGGAGATAGATGCAGGTTTTGACAATAGCAATTTTAACATCGAGGAATAACTTCTTATCTTCCTTATATAAAGCTGATACTTTCGCATCCGGCGAGGGCATCATTGTATAATCAAACAAACCTGTCAGCAGGAAATCTTCCCATTTTTCGATGGCAACACGCAAATTTACCAGCTGGGCGCGTTCTTCTCCGCGAATTTCTTTTTTTATTTCAAGAGAGGTTTTAGCAATCTCTTCAACTCTTCCTATAACCCCCTCTATTTTCTTCTCAACGGAAAACTTAAGAAAATAAGCTATAATCACAAGAATAATTAGAATGGGTGATGATTTTTTAAAAAGTTCTATTATCTCTCGCATATTTCTCTCCCGCTTAAACTGAGATTTAACATATCAAAGACTTGACTGCGCAGCCGAGCCTTTCAATTTCGCTTTGACATCAAAATCTTCCTTGAATCTAAACAAAAGTCAAGTCTTTTTTGCAAATCTTTAGGATGGGAAAATCGTATACTTATTTTTGAAAACCGCCATGTAATCTGTGTCCAATTTTTTTATATTTTTTGTATCTTTTTGTGACCAAATAAATCAGTGAAACCCATGAATTCTGTGGTTACTTTTCTTCGCCTGTCTCGCCGACTTGTCCGGCGAAGCTTAAGCGAAGACGGAAGCTTTAGCGAAGGCGGATGTCTTCGTGTCTATACAAATCTGCGTCAATCAGTGTCAATCCGTGTCCAAAATATTCAGTGTAAGTCTGTGTCTGAAATCTTCAAATATTTTCGAAGATTTTGCATCAGTTTTCGAATATTTTCATATAGTTTTCAAACGTTTCTGTACAGTTTTTGAACGTTTTCGAACGTTTTTGAATATTTTCGAACGTTTGCTCATAAACCCGCGCCGTTGACCCCTTACAGGCCGTTTTACGAAAGGACTTGTTCACATTTTTCACTCCTTCCAATTGCCCATCTTGCCTATCTTAACTCACCCCTTGAAGCGAAGCGCAGATCCCCGAGTGCTGCCACTTGGCCAAGAACAGGGGACTTACTTCCCACCCCGAAATTCTCATTTTTACCCCAGAAACCAACGTCCTACCCCAAAACCAACCCCCAATCTTACTCTTCCCACCCGGGTTCTCTTCTTTCGTCAAAAATTTTAAATTTATATTTAGGACAGTTATAAAAATATCTCGTAGTGCAGTAAGCACAAGCAGTTACAAGCCTGCTGACGGCTGCTTCTCGCCCCTTCTCCCCGACCTCAAAACCGACTTTAATGCTTTTACCCTCTGCCGATTCTGGCCACAGTTTCCCTCCAGTTGCCGTTTCAAAAAGAACACTTTGAGTACCTAAGAATCCATTATAATAACCCGTTTCGGCCACTTCGTTAAGCTGATAGTCTTCAATCATTACTAACAAGACGATATCAGCGCCCAAAGCTTTGCCTACTGCTACGGGCGAAAGCAGCGAAAAATCGTCTTTGTTGGAGCGAAATTCGGATAATTCATCATAGGAAATTATATACTCAGGCGGAATTTTAACCTTTGCTATAAGATTTTCGCCTATGGCCTTGGTCAAATAATAGCGCAGGTTTGTCTGGGTACTGAGCCAGCCGGGTTGCTCAACAAGTACCAGTATCTTTTGGTCCTTTTGCTTAGTAAGGTCATATTCGGCGGGAATTTTTTTCTCGTACTGGCTTGGTGTGCCCAGCAGACCTACAATTCCACAGCCGCTATAGAAGAAAACCGCGGACAATCCAGAAAAAGCCATTACTTTTTTTATCTTTTTAACCATAATCTTTCTCTGTTTTACTCAGCCTTGACTTTTTGCCGCCAGCGCCCGAGCCAACGTTACTGCCCAACCAGCAGCGATAATGACTAATAGGGCCAGAATCACGTACTTTATTTTAACTTTAGTGAAAAAACGATTAAGAAACTCAAAATATACTCCAAAAACGGCTGTAAATAGAGCCAAAAGTGCTGAAACGACCAGCACACAGCACAATAACGCAGCGGCTGGCTGGATATAAAACGCCTCGAAGATTTTGCCTTGACTGAAGGCAAGGAGCGAAGTTGTCATCCCGCAAGTCGGGCACGGCAGGTCGAATCTCTGCTTGAATCCGCAAGGCCTAAGCAACCAGCTTATATCAATTTTATGATTTGCCGCCAACGCTGATATGCCAAATGTTGCAACAATGCCTAAGAATAAAACTGCCGCTGTAATCCGCTGCTGATTTGTGGCCCGGCTGAAAATTTTCGGCTTATTTAACTGTTGGCTTGTTTGCATAACTACGTTAGAATAGGGCAATGTTGTAATTCTGTCAAGGTCAGAAACGAGAGACAGGATATGGTGTTAGAGCAGAGAGACTTAAGCAGGATGTTGGAAACAGCTATTGTGGCAGCGCGTCTGGGCGGGCAGCGGGCGATGGAAGAGCTCAGCTTTATCAAGGTTTCGATAAAGAACAACAGTGAGCTGGTAACCCAGACTGATGCTCGATGCCAGCAGATAATCATCAATCGAATCAAGGAGACTTATCCGGACCACGGCTTTATTGCCGAGGAAGGCAGCGGAGGCAAGATATTCAAGCAGCCCCCACGGGGGGCGGAACTTCTATGGTGGGTCATCGACCCGATAGACGGAACCAACAATTTTGCCCACCGGATGCTTTTCTTTACTGTCAGTATTGCGGTAATACACGAGGGTGAGCCGATTGTAGGTGTGATTTTTGAGCCGGCTACAGACTCGATGTTCACGGCTGTTAAAGGCGGTGAGGCACAGTTGAATGGCAGGCGAATAACCGCCAGCGAAGAGATGATGGATGCCTTTTCGAGCGTGGGGCTGGATAGCCATTTTGATGAGGGGGTGCCGGGGTGGGCCTGCGAAATTATGCAGCGGACGAGATTTCGCAACTTAGGCACAACGGCGCTGCAGCTTGCTTACGTTGCGAAGGGCAGTCTGATTGCCACTATTGTCAACCGTCCAAAGCTATGGGATATAGCAGCTGGGGTGCTGATTGATGAGGCCGCAGGGGCTATTGTGAGTGATTGGCAAGGCGGAAAAATCTTTCCGGTCGATTTAGACAGCTACCAAGGCCAAGAATTGCGGGTAATAGCAGCTAACAGGAAAGTGCACGCTGAATTATTGAGACTTCTGAAGTCCTAACAACCAAGTGTCTTTTTCATTTCTTTTATGTACTTGGGCATTTCTGTTGGTTTTTAAGTTTTTTTGCTGGCTTTCAAGGAACAGTTTTGGTATAATTAGGCAAGGTTTAAAGGGTGATACGGGGTAGATGGAAGGAATTATTATGCCGAGAAAATCCACCTTAATCAAATACCTGTTCTGGGGATTCGTTGTGTCAGTATGTGGAATAGCCACCAGCGCTACTGCGGCAACTATCACAGTCGGCCCTACCGTTCCACCAGCGGATTACGACAACATTCAGGATGCAATTGACAGTGCCATCAGCGGCAGCGATGAAATCGTTGTTCTTGACGGCACTTACACGGGTGCCGGCAACTACAATATTGACACCAGCGGCAAGGCAATAACAGTGAGGTCGCAAAACGGACCGGCTAACTGCGTTATAGATTGTCAAGGCAATGGACGGGCTTTTATTTTTCAAAGCGGTGAAGTTGCCACTACTGTCCTTGAAGGCTTTACCATTGTCAATGGTTACGCTGAGGACCTGAATTGGCCTCAAAGCCCTAATGACGACCCAAGCGGTTACGGGGGCGCAATATACTGCACAGGCAGCAGCCCTGATATTAACAACTGCATCATAACAGACAACACAGCTGATTCTGGAGGTGGGGCAATATTCTGCTATGCAGGCAGCAATGCTCAAATTAAGGATTGCGATATAAGTTATAACTATGCTGGAGCTGGATTTTACATTTATGGTGTAGATTCCAATGATGCCTACAGTGATATGAATCAATTGGGCGGTGGAATATACTGCAATAACGCCAATCCAACGATAGTCAATTGTATAATCGGAGGGTTGGACGCTTTTGGGTGGCCTGCTGGAAACTGGGCTGCAGGAACTGGAGGCGGAATTGCATGTAAGGATAGTAATGCTGTGATTACGGACTGCACCATAAGTTACAACGACTGCTGGCTTGACGACGATGTGGTTAATCAGCACGGCGGCGGAGTATACTGCGAAGGCGGCAGCCCTGATATTAACGGCTGCGTCATAACAAACAACAACGCAAAATGGTCTGGTGGTGGAATTGCCGCTGTGGACAGTAACGTATCGATTAAGCTCTGCATGATAACTGATAACGATTGTTGGGCTGACGCTGGCGGGATTTACAGCGAAGGTAATCCCAATCCCGACCCTAATACACCAAATTGCAACATACAGAATTGCCTTATAGCCAACAACTGGGGTTACTGGAGTGGAGGGGTCGGTTCAGAGTATGGCAGCTTTGCAAGAATTGAAAACTGCACAATCGCAGATAACGTTGCCAGCTATAGTTCTGACCCGTACTCTTTAGTAGGCGGTCTCGAATGTCTCTATGGCAGTGCCACCGTAACAAATTCCATTATCTGGGGCAATACCGGCTTGCAAATTTTAGGTGCAAGTGATGTTACATACAGCGACGTTCAAAGACCCGATGTCAACGACCCCAATGCCGTCTGGCCGGGCGAAGGAAATATAAATGAAGACCCTTTGTTCGCTCATCCCATCCGTTGTGATTATCATTTACAAACCGAAGAACCAAACGGCAGATACAATCCGGTAACGGGTGTGTTCGACGTTAATGACCCAAGCACAAGTCCGTGCATTAATGTCGGTGACCCGTTTTCCGCTTTTTCGCTTGAACCAACCCCAAATGGCGGTAGAATCAATATGGGTGCTTACGGTAATACCCCGCAAGCAAGCAAGTCCGACATCATAGTACCATTAGTTGCAGCTATAGCCGGCGGCGATATGAATGTTAATATGGTTGATTTTTCCCTATTGGCTGATAACTGGCTTTTGGAAGGGGCAGCCATCAAGAACAGAGAGGCAGATTTGGATAACAACGGCATCGTGGATGAGGATGACCTGCTTATCTTTACGAAGTTCTGGCTGTGGTAGGCGGAAAAATACTTCATATCCAAAATTAACAACCGGTCGCCAGCTACCTTGGGTCAGGAACGTAGTGCAGGGCAACAACTCTTATTTTACCATCGCCAGAATAAACATCGCTTCTATCAAGTATAGCAATGACCCTCTTTTGCGGGCCGTCAGTACCGATGCGAACGAGTATATAAGCAGTAAAGACATCGCTGCGGACAGTAACAAGGTTACTGATTCGTGAAAAGATTATATCGCGTTCCTCAAAATCATCCGTAATGCCATCTCCCTGATTGCTGCCATCGGTTGTCAGGTCGGGAAAACCCTCGATATCTTCATCGTCAAGTGCATATCTCTGAATAGTGTATTCATCATCGCCGCCTAAACAAAAGTTTAACTCTCCAATGCTTGCAAAGCCAGGGTCTTCCCTTATGTCTTCCTGCTCAAAAGATGGGTCGATTTTGTCTTTAATAGCGTCATAACGGCTATTTTTGTAATTTACCGGGGTTTCAAGCTTATCCCGATAGGCAACTATTGCCTGTGCAATTCCAGGCTCCATCCAGGGCAACTTCGCTATCACATACCACGGAGCGGTGTTGATATTTATCCTGCCGGGAATCTTAAACTCAGGCGTCTGATTAAGTTCGGTCTCATTGGCTATACCATCACCATCATTGTCTATGGGGGCGCCACTTGAATCGAAGTCGCTGCTTGGGTCGAATACCGTTAAATATTGAAAAACATTTCTATGATAGGGATTCTGCAAGTCCAATCTAATCTCGTCCTCCTTATTCTCGGCTGTCCTCTGCAATTGTTCACCGATGGTGTTGTAAGGGCTGGTGTCTGGGCCGACCGTCAAGATTCTTGGAATATCACCAACCGTGATGAATTTTCCAACAGGCCTTAAAGGATTAGGAAGAAAGAAACTGAAATTGTGCCCTGTGAACTGCCCATAGGAATCGACGTCGTTCTTTCTGCCAAGGCTGCCGTGTCTGCTCTTGTCTCTTTTTAGGGTTTGATAGGCGATGTGCCAACCACGGACATCACGTCCGTAATGCCGTTCGCTGCCGGCCGGTGCCCAGACTGGGTCAATCACCTGCTTGTCAACGTATATCCACTCCGGCGAACCCTGCGGATTCACGTTTCGCTTAAGGAACAGGTCATAACTGTTAATCCAGCCAATATATACGGGCGGTTTGCTTTTGTCAGGGGAGGGTCTGATATCTACCGGCGGTTTGCTTTTGTCAATTTCTTGCCAGCCCACAAAGAACCTGAGGTCTGGGTCGTGTTTCCTGTCCTCGGGGTCATTATAGATGTTAAATTCACCAGGGTTACTCGCAATTACAAAGCAGTCGTTAGCATCAATTTTATCATCTTCGCCAAATCCGATGGTGTGGTAGACATCAAATGGGTCATTGCTGTCAGCAATCACAAGCTCAAAGTCATTTAGGTCTATAGTTCTATCGAATGGGTTGTAAAGCTCAACTGCGTAGTAATTGCGGCCGGTTTCCGGATATGTATCTATCTTCACAGCAATTTCGGTAATAAACGGCTGGGCGTCAAAACCGTAATAAGTGATATTGTTAGGCTCGAAAGTCGTTACGTCTGTATCACCGTCATTGAAGTCGACTATATTGACGGCGAGCTGTGCAAAACGCCGGCGGTCATCATCTTCTATATCCATCCCGGGAGCGACACTGTTTATCAACACACTGTATAGATTACCAGCGTTAGTCTCTTCGTTAATATTTATCATCTTATAAACATTACCGTTACTGCTTGGTCTAATAATCCTGTCGATGTTGAAGGTAGTTGATATGTGGCGATAGTCATAGTCATTAGGGTCGAGGGAGCTATTGTTTGCGTACCAAAACCAGTCATTTGGGTCATCGATAGAATGCGTGTCTTTGTCCCTGGGTGTTTTTATTCCAATATCATAGACATTTTTCCAAAGTTTTTCGATTCTGGCGGTCATCAAGTTATAATTCAATATGTAACGGTTGTGTAGTTTGAGTTCATCGGATATATCGAAAGGTGTGTATTTACCTTTTGGTGCATAGTACCGCCATACTACGTCTTCAATGTAATCGTCCAAAATATAAGGAGGAGTCTCATAACCAAATCTTTCCTCATCAAGTTTATCTAATGGGTTTGTAGTAGAGCCTCTCTCAGCCAAGGCTAACAGGTTTATTTGTGTCTGGCTTGAGCCATCAATCAGGTCTGCATTTGCGGGACCAACATTTGGGTCGAATTTGTAAGCTGTGTTGACATTTAACATTCCGCCGTTGTCGATAACTCTGACAGCTGCGTAGATGGGTTTGCCTTTATTGGAGGTTATATCATCAAGTTCAATCCATTTTGAATCAGCCACGCCGTCACCATCAGCATCGGCTAACTGGTCCTCCAAATCGCCACCGTCTAATTCTATTTTTTTGTGGTCTTCTATGATGGCGTCACTATCTATCACTATATCTTCTGTATGCCAGGTTTTCCCTTCGATGTATCCTGTAACATCGCTTATTTGTCGCCACTTATAATTAGCGCCATTTTTGTATGGTTCAAGGCTTGCCAGCCATTTATCCTCTTCGCCGGGGTAGTCGTAGTATTCCTGGCCTTTCGGCATACCCGGGACGTCTAAAACCAATTCCTGTGATATCTTTGCAACGATGGTTTCGACTGCGAAACTGAGTTCCCTGTTTTCCGATATAGCTGATGTTGCCATCTTGTCCACTCGCGCAACCATAACAAACATCACGCCGACAATAGCCAGCAAACTGGTCAAAACCACAGCCAGTATAAGAGCTGAACCAGTTTCGTATCTTGTATCTCGCATCTCGTATCTCGCCATTGCAAATTACCTTAAATCGAAAACCTCTTACTCACCCAAATAAACAATATGCGTAAATGTCCTGCCTTCTTTTATAATACCTTTGGAATCATATAGCCTGAAAGTGAACTTAATAGCTTTGGGATAAGAAGAAAAATCCTTGTCGGTAAATAGTGCATCGTCTATAGAGTACCAATCGCTGTAAGCTATTGAGCCTGGGATATTAAAGTAAACGCCGAACTCGTTTTTATCTATCCAGCGGAAATGTGAGTCCGAAGTTGATGAATCGCCGTCAGGGTCGTCGCTCGGAAACCAGTAGAGCCGGTCGTCGCCAGAATCCCAATATGCCCACTGGATTGTGAAACTACCAACACCCTCACACATCAATTTATGGAAGGTGTTCGGGTCACTTATAGCAACCCAAGGACGAAAGCCAAAACAGATAGGTATTATTTTGCTGTAGTAGGCATCCCCTTCTATTGTTTTCCACTGGGCCAATGATAAGCTGTCATGTTCATAGCGTTCATTTGGGACATCGTCGAAATCTGACATGTCGGCATGGGGCCATTCTTCGAGGTCTGGGTCAGCGGTTAATATATGCCGACGTCTGGCCAGTAACCGGTCTTCTTCCTTTTCGGGTAACCTCGGAGGGTCCCGCTGTTTATCGACGGCCTGGCCGTAATGGATTCTGGCGACATTTCCTTTTACGAGCTTATCACCTGACTTGTTATCTGGCTCCCCGGTGGCTTCATCGTACAATTGAGTTGACTGGAAATCGCCATCGGCAAAGAACATAATCTGGTCGTATCGATTTGGGTCAGTCGGGTGGCTATTCTTATGAAACCATATTAAAAGTGGAGCATCACTCCGAATGCCTTTGAAGTCGGCATTTAACTGGTCGGTAATCGCTCGCAGTTTCTGCATAATTTCAGCGTTTGCGCCGGCGGTGCGATAGGCATTTATGCTGACTTTGAAAATCGTACCCGCAAAGAAACACACCATAGCCAAAAGCGCAACAGCAACTACAAGCTCAATTAGAGTAAAGGCCTTTTTCATTTTAGAGCGGCTAAAATCTTATTACTTTCTGATATACTGCTATACAGGGGTATCTGCCGCCATTTACTGGCGGTGGAATTACCCAAACCGGAGAATCGCTATCGTCATCCCAATTTCTGTCAAGCAAAATAGTATCAAGAGCATCCCGATAACGCTCTAATACACGATAAATCTGCCCATCTTTGCCGTCGATAATTGTATAGCTATCGTTAATAAACGTCTTTTTAGAATCCTCTATATCAAGCTCGTTCTCTTCGCCACCCTGCGAGGCGTCAACAGGAACCGGCACTGGCCAATCACCATCATCACCACCATCCGGAGTACGATATTTCAGGTTCGGGCTTACTCTTCTGCATACGAAAATGGTTACCTGAACGGGAGGATTCGGATTATTAACGTCGTTGTATTCTTCAGTAAGTCTGCACAGAGCAGACCAGTAATATTGCTTCTGTGTTATGTCGGTACCGGCCGAAGGATAAGCAAACTCGTTAGGGTCGATGCCTACTGTTGCAGGAAATATATTATCAAAGTCCATAGTCTCATCCGGTCTAAGCGCATCCGTTCGCAGCTTTTCAAGCTTAATATCATCGCTCGGGTCATTTACATCGCCTACCGCATAGATTTTTATTTTCGCAAAGGCCTCATCGGCTGCTATCGCTGCGATGGTTCGCTCAGTGGCAATTGTTGTAAAATGAATAGCTGCGGGAAATACGCCGGCTATAAAAATCATACCGACAGCGAGTATGCCGACAGCCAGCAATACCTCGGTAAGAGAAAAACCACGATTGACGTTCTGTAACCTTGCCATAGGCCGATGCTCTCATCTATTTATCATTGTTCCTGTATATGGGTTAATGTAAATCTCTTGCGAAGCCACATCCTCCAGATAATCCGACCACGCCCGGCCTTTTTTATAAGTTTCTTCGAATTTGTCCCGCTCATAAATGATAAAACTGTTTCGGCTTGATTCCTCCTGTGGATGATCACCGGAAGTAGCTCTGTAATCCTGAACGAACAATCCGATTTTGTTGTCTTTAACATTTGTCTCCGTATTAAAGATATCATCTTTACTGTCAGTACCCGAAGATTCACCGTCTCTGTTTCTTGTTCGCACATCATGTATCACCAGTTTTCCGCTTGGCGAAAAAATGATTGAAAAAGTGGTCTTATCTGTAAATTTGTCATCTGTATCAATCTCGTCATCACCATTTACAACTTCCATCACGCCAGCCTTCTCAGGCAGCTTTATTGGCTCAAGGCCTTCAACCGCCCGAAAGCCGTTAGCTAATCCTGTTTTATCAAAGTCGTGAACAATGAAAATCATATACTGGCAGCCTTTGTTATCCTCCTGGTATCTGTTTTGGAACCGTATGCCGGCGTAGTGCTGCTGCCTTGCGGCGATGGCACGGGCGGAAGCAAGAGCAGCGCTTATCATAGCTCTTGTGCCGCTGCCGGACTCGATTGACTTAAAGAATGTGCGGACAGCCGGCAGACCGAAAGCGACAAGTAGTGCTATGACTGCGATGACAACCGCTTGTTCCGTCAGTGTAAGACCAGAGCTACGGCAAGGCCCCCGCCTTGACAAGCCAGATTGTTTATATTTTGCCTTCATTTTTTTACCTGCTGACCATGTCATCAGTAGTGCCGAATTCCCTGTCCGGCCCGGCTGAGGTAATTACAGGAAAGGTCTTCTTACTTTCCTTCATATCTTCAGGGTTAAGTGCATCTTCGTCGTAGTAATCATACCGCAGAGTTTTACCCCATGGGTCGATGATTCTCAAAAACGGATAATCCCTGCCATCGACGGTAATGGTTATATCATCCCTGTTTTCATCTTTGTTGGTTATCAAAGAGCCGTCGATTTTATCCAGAGTCTGTCGGCTTTCAGGAACCCTGCTCAGGAAAAAGTACAACGCTTCACTTCCGGAATATTCCGATTTATGGACAACACCGCCGCCGATTGAAATATTTGTTGCACCTAATGCAGATTTCAGCACGCTTGTAAAACTGACCTCATTGAAATCGTTACAATCCAGCGGGAACTCGAAACCATCGTAATCCGAATCCCTGTAGTTATATCCGTAATCCTGAAATTGCCCGAGGGCGGCGTCGAGCAATGCAAAGGTATTTTCTGCAAGCCGCTCTTTGCCCTGATTATCGATGCGGGCAGCGATACCGATTATCACCGAGACCAGCAATACAATTACAACTAAGACGGCCAGCGTCTCGACAAGTGTTAAGCCGGCTTTGTTTTTGTAACTTTTCATAACTTCAGCTTGTTCAATCGTGTGCGGGGGCGGGTTCAGTCACCAGGATGGCTTACGCCATTTCAAAAGTTATGAATGTCGTCGTTTGTTCCGTACTCACCATCCACCCCCGCTGAAATTAATATGTACGAATCAGGTCTGTAAGGCCACTTTGTCGCTGTCACCTTAGGGTCCACCAGACCGCCATCAGCAGAATAGAAAACATCAGGGTCTGAAAGCTGGTGGGCGGTACCATCTTTTATTGTTCCCAAGTCGACAAGAGCCATATTATCTTCGAAATTATAACGTTGCTCAGACCAAGTAGCATTCTCCATTTCCGTCATAGCGGTGTTCGCCCTGTAATAAAGAATTGGCGTCCCTGCCTTAACAATATTTCCTGAATCGAGGGTTATTCTCTTCACGCCAAACACATCACAAAGTACAAACGTTTCTCCTTCTAAGGGTGCTGGATCATCAAACAAGTCCTCCAGCTTAAAAGCATTAGTGGTTGCAAGCTCCAGATAAGGTCCTACCCTCTGTTTCAAATTCTCCTCGTCCGGAGGGGGGGGCTGGTCATACGCATTTCCACCTGAATCCCAGATTGAATCCGGGTGAAATCCCAGCAGGTCCCAGCCCAAAAGAGCCTCAGCGAGCTTTTGTGCACCGCAGTAATCGCTACCTAATGGCCAATCTGACGGTGGGTAATCACCGTAATCGTTTTTGAAAGCCGTCAGCCCCATCTCAATGGTGGTAAGCTGGGCCTTTTGCTGTGTTTCTCTTGCCATATTGCGCACCGCCATCAGAGCCGGGATAAGCAGCGCAACCAGCATCGTGATTATCGCCAGAACCGTTAATAACTCCACCAACGTAAAAGCTAATTTTTTATGCTTCACAGACATTTCTTATCTCAGCAACCCAAATTTTTTTATTACAACCTCGATAACCAACTTATCTGCAGCCATTCGTCAACCGGTTTGGAAAGATCGTTATAGTCAACTATTCCGGAATGGTCGATATCGCTTTTGATGCAGCTTCCTTCTTTCATCCAGTCGCCACTTAAAATTGCAAAGTCACGCAAATCGACAATGCCATCATTATTCAGGTCTCCAGCCAGCAATGCCATCTCAAAGCAATTATCATCCTGCCAGTTTTCCCAGCGCGTATTGCACATCCAATATTCAGCAAAAAACGCAAAGTCACGGAAATCGACAATGCCATCCTGATATAAATCATATTCCTCATTTGGGTCTTCGGCCAACCACTGCCCTGTCAGCATTCCCAAATCAAGCATACTGACATTGCAGTCGAGATTTAAATCTTCCCATAGATAACCAAAGCCGCCGCAGTGCGCATCGAACTTGACAAAATCCCACCTTGTCCTGTATTCGACATAGGGTTTTACTGTTTCGGTTATGTTGGACCTTATAGCTAATGACAATGTGTGCCAACCTACATTGTTTATATCAACCTCAATGCCAGAATATTCAGCGTCTCCAATTGATGCCCCCAGGCTGTTGGAATCCCATACATCATTGCCATCAATCAATACAACCGCACTGCGTTTGTTTGGGTCCCACTCTCCCGTTGAAGAACTCAATCCTAAGTCAAAAATAATTTGATTAACATCTTCTTCTAGGTAAACTCGCTGAGAGACCATTGCCATATCTCCATCGTTGCATTGTGCATTGTACTTAGAATAAAGAGTCAAAGAATAATTGCCATAGGT
This sequence comes from uncultured Pirellulales bacterium, assembly GCA_964618055.1. Taxonomy (GTDB): domain Bacteria; phylum Planctomycetota; class Phycisphaerae; order Sedimentisphaerales; family Anaerobacaceae; genus CAYYFT01. The sequence continues at coordinate 14,019 of CAZTWR010000019.1, forward strand.
TGACCAGATTGTATCTACCTCTCCACCGAACTTGCTTGTTGGAATATTGACATCACACCAATACTGAGGTACATCTTCTGTTGTGACAGGGTCTATCTCACCATCGTTTTCAAAACTGCCGTTCATAACCAGACTAACACCAGCTTTTGTTGTATTGCTTAACAGCATCATAACCATCACTGCTGTAATAACTGCTGTCTTTTTCATCACCATTTTTCCGTCCCTTAAGTAAGCATTAGCGCTCAACCATTTTTTCGCGACCCTTTGCCGTCAATCACAAAAATCTATGCGAAAATGGCTATCAGTCTAAATTCTAAAAATTAAACACATCGTCAGATGTACCATACTCACCATCAAAGCCCGCAGAAATCAGGATATAAGAATCCGCCCTGTATGGCCTGCCGGTATCTACGTCAATCCTGTCATCCCTTGTGATTTCATAGAATCTTTCAGGCTCATTCTCAAGCGGGTGGTCGCTCCCATCCCATGGTTTCTTAAGTTTGACCAACTCATCGTTATCCAGATAATTGTAAATATAACCTTTATCATCGCTGGCTGTCGGAAACGGACCGTTAGGGTCATGTACAGTGTTTGATGTATCAGCCTTGTAGTAAAGTATGGGCATACCGATTTTTTTCCCGGTATCCTGGTTTTTAACGCGGTTATACACGTCGCACAGGACGAATAAATACGGGCCGTTATTCCCACTAAAGGCCCCGATATTCCCCCCGTACAGATGCCACAGCCTATAGGCGTTGACATTTTCAAGCTGTAGATATGACTTTCTGGCTCTTAAATTATATTCGTCCGGATCGTCAGCTGAACTGGTTGGGTCCCTATCATACAGTAAGTTACCCTTACCATCCGTAAGATCTTTTTTGAAACGTGAATTCGGGTGAAAGCCCATCAAATCCTGGCCAACCATAGCTTCGCAAAGCTTCATTGCTCCACAGTAGTTAACATTATCTTCGTCCAGTGCATCTGAGGGTGGATAGCCATCCCACTCATTATTGAAAAGCTCCATCGCAGAATCGATGCTGTGGAACTGAGCTTTTTGCCTTACTTCTTTTGCGTACCGTTTGACCATATTCAAAGATGGTACAAGCAGACCTATGAGAATTATAATGATGCTCATAACGGTTAGCAGTTCTACAATGGTAAATGCCGCTTTTTTGTCAGACTGTTTAGTAATCGGTTTCACCTTGTTCTCCTCATTACTCAATTAAATGCTTGACTTATTAGTTCAGTTTTTATCAGGCCCCGCCGCTTAAGCTCGTGATAATCTTTATCATCGGCATAAATATTGCCAAGACTATATTCATAACGATAAAACCAAGTACAATAATCATAATCGGCTCAAGCAGCGACATCAGCGAACCAACCATCACGTCAACCTGCTCATCGTAGTTGTCGGCTACTTTCAGAAGCATCTTATCCAGGTCACCTGTTTCCTCACCTACAGAAACCATACTGGAGACGACTAAGTCAACGGTTTTGGACTGGCGTAACGGAGCGGCAAAGGTATCGCCCTGCCTGATGGAATTGTGAACATTGCCGAGCATGTTGGTAAAGACCTCATTCCCTGCTGTCTCGCCCGAAGTGTTAATGGCATCCAGGATCGGCACACCGGCACCAATCAATGTTCCCAATGTTCTTGTCCACCGTGCAACGGCCACTTTGCCACTAATTTTGCCCATTACCGGTAGTTTCAATTTGATGGTATCCAGAACGAATCTGCCAACGCGAGCTGTCCTTATGGCTCTGAGCAGAAAAACTATTCCAAACGGCACTCCTATCAGAATGGCCCAGCCATAGTCGTGTGCAATCCAATGGCTTATTCCGAGCACTATTTGAGTATTCTTTGGCAGCTCTGCACCCCCCGTCAATTCAGTCAGCACGGTGGTAAATTTGGGTATCACTTTCCACATCAACATCAAAAGAATAGTGAATGCCGCGGTCAAAACCACAACCGGATAAACCATTGCGCTTTTAACCCGAGATTTAAGTCTCTGGGCTTTCTCCATAAAATCAGCTACACGTGACAAGATCAGGTCCAGCACGCCGCCGGTCTCACCGGCCGCCATCATATTGACAAGCAGCCGGTCGAAACACCGTGGGAATTTGCCCATAGCTTCCGAGAGCGTTGAGCCACCTTCGATTTCATCAGCTACATAACCAATGACCCTCTTGAATGTTCCCGACTTTTGCTGCTCCTGCAGGATACGTAGCGATCTCAAAATGGGCAGACCAGCGTCCTGCAGCGTGGAAAGCTGTCTTGCAAACTGGGTTAAAAGTTTGACTTTAACCGTTCCACCGGCACCGCGCCTGGGTTTCGGCTTTGCAACGGCTTTTGCTGCAGCCTTTTTCCCGACCCCACGCGTACGAACCTTCGTGGGGAAATAGCCCATATTTCGTATCTTACTTATCGCCTCTTTTTGACTCAGGGCCTCTATTTCATCCTTTATCCCTACACCCTGTGAGTCCAGTGCTTCATATTGAAAAATAGGCATCTCTTAT
>CAZTWR010000020.1:0-16436 GCA_964618055.1 uncultured Pirellulales bacterium
ACCCTGAAGCCAATTCAATGTGCAGCCCGGGTTAATATAAACCGCTGCTTGACCACCCTCGACATCAGTGTAGCTCACAGAGGTATTGCTTTGATATTCGAGATATATTTCGGGCCCACCGTTCAGAGCTTTATTTGCCCAGAGGATGCAGTTGGTAATTGTTGGGTTACCGCCATAGCAAAAGATTCCGCCACCGTATTCGTCAGCAGTGTTGCTTGCTATAGTGCAGTTGGTAATTGTTGCGTTGCCCAAGCAGCATATTCCGGCACCTCTTTCATTAGCTGAGTTAGCGGTTACAATGCAGTTGGTGATCGTGAGATTGTCATCCTCTTCGTCAACCCGGTAGTAGATACCACCGCCCCTACCACCGCCCCATCCCCATCCGTCAGACGAGTTACCGCTAATAGTGCAATCGGTAATTGTTGTGTTGCCAGAGCAGGAGATACCACCGCCGGATCCACCAGCAGTATTGCCGGTGATAGTGCAGTTAGTAATGTTTGAATTGTCTCCGCAGCAGATACCACCGCCGGATACACCAGCAGTATTGCCGGTTATAGTGCAGTTAGTAATTGTTGGGTTGTCTCTACAGTAGATTCCACCGCCCAATTCGTCAGCCGAATTGCCACTGATGTTGCAGTTGGTGATTTTCGAGCCACCCCCGCAGGTGATACCACCGCCGCCTTCTTCAGGTGAGCTGTCAGCGATAGAGTTGTCAGTGATAATGGAACTGTTAACTGTCAGGCGGCATCCTTTGCAGTAGATACCGCCGCCGTCGCTATACTCGTAATCGTCGTTTAAGTTGTGGGTTATGGTGCTGTTTGTAATCGTGAGAGTACCCCTACAGCATCCGGTGGAGATCCCGCCCCCGCTATTATTGCTAACAGTGCAATTGATGATAGTAGCACTGAGCATACCCTCGTAGCAGCGAAAACAATAGGAGATTCCACAGCCGCCATTATCGCTTATGGTGCAGTTAGCGATTGCAGGATAGCTCGGGCCCATGCAAAGGATACCAGAGTCGCTGTTGTCTCGAATAGTGCAGTTTTTAATCGTCGGGCTGCCAATATAGCAGCGGATTCCGGCGTAAGCATTGGTGATAGTGAAGCCATTAACAACTGCGTTTTCTGTTTCTTCGTTTTGGAAATAGAAACCATAATCTGAATTCTGACAATCAATAAAGCAGTTATTCGGGCCATTTTCAGATTTTACCGTGATAGGTTTTCCTCTAAAATCGAGATTTGTGTTGCCCTCGCCGGTGTAATTGCCGTCAGCTACGAGGACGATATCGTAATTGTCGGCTGCATCAATGGCATCCTGGATAGTGTTGAAGTCTTGCGATGGAACCGGCAATATTCCCCCAACAGGCATAATTACACGGATGGTTACCGGATTGTTGGAGGCACTTGGGTCCCGGACGTCGAAGTCATAACTATACAGACCCGGCGCAAAGCCATTGGGGTCGACTGTTATGATAACTTCGTTGATTTGGTCGGTCGAGACGCCGTTTGCGGGTGAGATTTGGAGCCAGTTACAGTCTTCGGTAATTTCCCAGTGCAACGGCTCACTACCACAGTTTCTTATAAGCAGTGTCTGGGGTTCAGGTTTCGGCCAGTCTTGAGCGAAATAAAAGCTAATCGCCGATACGGCAATTGAAGGACTGTCAGGAGTATATTCGTAAGCACCCATATCAGCAACTGCATTTCCATCGCCGTCGCCATCCAGCGGACGAGTTATGCCCTCTATATCGGTTGCAGGTAAGCCGCTGCAGGGATCGTTGGTCCCAGCATCTATACAGGGTGAGGCAGGCATAATATGGTAATCGGTGTCCAAGGCAAAATAAGGGTCTTGGTCGATATTACCCTGGCCTGGCCAGCCGCCTTGAACATTGCTATAGGTAACTATTGGAGAGCCGTAAATCTGGTCAGGCCAATTATCCCATATTATGCAATTTGTGGTTTTTCCGCCGCCATACAACCCGCCGCCATGACCATCAGAGTAACCTTCTCCTTCAGCTCTATTGCCGGTTATAGTGCAGTTAGTAATAGGACCGTCACATCCATAAAGTCCGCCAGCATCTTTGGCCCTATTATTGCTGACGATGCAGTTGATTATAGGGCCCCAGCAAATATAGAATCCGCCACTGAACTCAGCCGTATTATTACTGATGACACAGTTAGTGAGAGAGGCCCCGCACCAAGCCAGTCCGCCGCCATCTTCGGCTGTGTTGTCGGTGATGATACAGTTTGTAACTGGGCCGTGGCATTCGTGGAGTCCACCGCCCTCTTCAGCTGAGTTGTTAGTGATAATAGAGTTGGTGATAGGACCTTCGCAGCCGGAGATGCCACCGCCACCGTGCTCGGTCGAGTTACCAGTTATGGTGCAGCCGGTAATAGTTGGGCTGCTATCCTCACAGCCTATTCCGCCGTTGCTGATGTTGCTGATTGTGCAGTTGGTGATATTGGCGTTAGATTCCCAACAGTATATTCCGCCCCCTAAGTTGCTGATGATATCGCAGCTGGCAATTGTCGGGCTGCTTTGGTAGCAGAAGATCCCGCCGCCGTCGTATGCAGTGTTGCTACTGATAGCACAGTTAGCAATTATCGGACTGCCTCGATAGCAAAAGATTCCGCCGCCGAAGTCCATACCTTTGTTGTTGCTTATGGTACATTTGGTAATTGTCGGGCTGGAATCATCACAAAAGATCGCCCCGCCGACCCGATCCGTCCCAAAATATCCTAACTCTTCTTCCGGCCCATAGCCGTTAATGATAGTCACGCCGGCGAGAATGGACTCCGGCCCTTCCGCTGTGTGGAACTTGAACCCACGATGGCGCTCACTATTCGTCCCCTGGCAGTCAATTATCGTCGCAGCGACGATATCAGGGTCGTTTGGGTCAGAGCTACGGACGGTGATGGCTTTGCCGAGAAAGTCAATGTCCCGGTTGCTGGGGCCGGTATATGTGCCGTCGGCCACGATAATCATGTCGCCGTCATTGGAATCGTTGATAGCCGCCTGGATGTTATTGAAATCTGCAGGGCCATCGTCATTGACGGTGATTATTCTTGCCTGCGAGGGAATGACTAAAAAGAGGCAAATAAAGGCAAAAATCAGTTTTTTCATATCACTCACCTCCTAAGTTTAGACATAATATAAATTATCTGATTGAGGCCGAAATGTCAAGAAAATTACACCGTATAGCGTTTAGGGTATCGGGTATAACGTCGCCGTGGCGGCGACGGCTAAACAACCCTTTATGACCGCGGCCTTACGGCCTACGGCTCTGTTAATGGTACCAACCCCGCGAGGGTAAGCGCAAAGAGAAACGGAGTCGTTCTCCTCCGGCACGACCCCGCATTATTTAACAGAACCAGCATTGCGAATCTTTCACGCCAGCATACCAGTTCTGAAACTTTCTGAAATCGGGCGGGCTCTTCCTCCTTATTTTTAATAGCGGGTTATTGAGGTCCCGCCCAATATCATTGTCTCAATAAGTAAGCCTAAGGCTTATAAAGTTAAATAAGAATACTTGCAAAGAATGTGCCAACAACGAAAAATGCAAGCAAAGAGCTGGGCGGTTTCGCTTAACAACCCGTAAGACAAGCAGTTACATCTATGTATACACTCTGTGTTGTGAAACGAGCAAGTGCCGAATTTCGAGGGCGTGTTGTTTTTTCTCAACACCAAGTTTACTCAGTTAATCTATTTTTACATATACAGACTTCATAAAACCTTAGACGACAGGAAGATTTGCCTGGTGTTTACAAAAAACAACATCCGTCTTCGCTAAAGCTACGCCGGACAAGTAAGAGCTTGCGGAATAAACAACGGAAGATAGACACTCGATACCGAAGGTCAATTTCCTGGTTTGGGTCGATATTTGACAGAGGCAATGCGGTCGTTCCAGCGGCACAGCCAGATGTCGAAAAGGGTCTTTTTTCCGAGGCGCTTCTGGTCGAGCAGAAAAATAGTATCTCCCCGCCAGTTGATGAGACAATCGGCAATTTCGCATCCCTGCTGCTCAGTCAGCTCTGTTGGGGACAATTCAAGCGGGTCGGCGCTCAAATCATAGACAGAGACCATTTTGTTTGCCGGATAGTATATGAACTTTCGATTTGCTTTTACAAAGCCGGCAGGGCTTTGGCGGAGCCATCCGGAGAAATATACTTTGCGGTCATCGGGTATGGGCCCGAGGACATTAGCACCATCAAAGCCGACATCTTTGGTATCGAAACCCAATAGAGCCAGCAGTGTCGGGGCTAAATCAACGGAGCTGACGGCCTGGGTAACCTTGGTTTTCGGCTGAATCAAAAATGGTGCTCTCAAACAAAATGGTATGCGCAGAGTTTCATCGAAGGCAATTCTCTCGTGCCCGAGCAGTCCGTGCTCGCTGAACGCTTCGCCGTGGTCTGATATAACGCAAAAAATAGTTTCATTAGTGAGATTGAGCTTTGCAAGCTCGACATCGAGTGCAGCCAAGAATTTGTCTGTGTAAAGAATAGTTTGTTTGTATCTGTCGAGCGGTTCTTTGGCCGGCTCAGCAAACCACTGCGGGACCTCGTAAGGGTCATGTGTAACCGAGAGCATAAGCGTGAGGAAAAAAGGACTGTCGTCGGCTTTTATCCATTTGACCATTGGTTCCAACATAGCAAATTCATCACAGGCCAGATAGCCGAGAAAGGCGTCAGTGTCATTCAAATCGTCTCTGGCCCAGAACTTGTCAAAGCCGAGATTGTAGACCAAACCCGGCCGAGATTCGAAGTTTCCCTTTGCGGACTGGAAAAAAGCGGTTCTGAAATTGGCGTTCTGTTTTAGAATCGTGGGGATGGCGGCATAGGGCTTTTCGGCGGGGACGGCCTCGGCGATATCCTGTGAGACAGAAGGGAATCGGCCGGTCAGAAGGCTAAAGAGAACCTTTGTTGTATGTGTAAGTGAAGAACGTGCGTTTGTAAATTCGGCGCCCTGTTCTGCTAAAGCTGCGAGATGGGGGGTAAGGTTGCTCTGCTTATCATAAAGCGAGGTGTATCTGTATTGTATGCCCTCAAGGACAACAAGAACAACATTGTGGTTTAAGCGTTGATGTTTCGGCGAGATTGCAATCTGTATATTATCAAAGGCAGGTATTCTTCTTTTGGCGTTGGCTAAAGTGGTTTTTGTCAGCCTGGCGGAATCAGAGAAAAGCAAAGACGTTACAGCCCTTAACTGACAGTTGTAACGCAGGCCTTCGGAGACAATTTGTGGAGAGCCCCGGCCGGTGAGTGTGCCTCGAGCGAGGATGGCGATGAGGATAATGAGAACAGAAACAGTAATTCTGGCTGTAAAGTGTTTTCGGTTGTAACGGGGCGGTAGTGGTTTTGCTAAAACGGAAAAGAAAAAGGTGAGGGCAACAGCGCTGGGGCCAAGTAAGATTATGGCGGCGGACGGCATTTTTGCAAGATTGACGCCAATGATGCCTAATGCGTTTATCGGGTCGCGAACCAACGGCAGGAGGACGGTGGGTAAGATTTGCGTTCCTGTCCTTATCAGCCAGCCGGCATTCATAATCGACCAGGTGCATACAACAGCGGCACAAACACAAGCTGCGCGGATGAGCCATCTGTGAGGCCAGCGGAAACACAGCAGCGCCAAGATAACTTCAATACCCAGCAGGACAAAGATGTCGGTAAATATCCAGCTAAAGTATTCGTTGAGCAGGTCAATACGCCAGGCGTGAAAGAACTTTACAGCCAGGGTGCAAAATAAGGCGCCGAACATAATGACGCTGTAGGCGCGTGGAGCCAAGAGGGCATACAAGCGGCGAACCAATAAAAGCGGTTTTGCTCTCGTGCTATGTGGCGAAACGCCGCTACTTCGCAGAGTAGCATTGGGGCCGGATTGTGAAGGCCTGGTAATCATAGTGCACCAAAATACTAAAAGTTGTGACAGATGACAAGAGAATAGCGTTTGGCGGGCGGTAGATGCTAAGCAAGGAAAGAAAGTAAAAATTCAAAATTACAAGTTTAAATTCTCAAGAACATCCTGCAAGGGCAGTTCCGCGAAACAAACGGCGGTATCAGCGACGCCATAATAAATCTTTAGTTTCTCATCTTCATAAAGCAGGCCGCAGCTAAATACGACGTTTCCAAAGAAACCTTCAATTTCATAATCGGCCTGTGGCTGGAGGATTGGGTTTTGCGACCTTGCAATTACCTTCCACGGCTGGTGCCTATCCAGCAGGACGGCGCCGAGGCAATAGCGGTTGTTTCTGTCGGCGCCGTGATAGATTTCGAGCCAGCCTTGTTTGATTTTGAAAGGGACGGCGCTGGCGCCGACCTTTATCTCGTCCCAGCAACCTGGTCGAGGCTCCATAGAGGTGCGATGATTTCCCCAACAAGTGAGGTTAGGTGATTCTGCGAGCCAGATTTGGTGTTTTTTGAACAGAGGAGAAACAGGCCGATGGAGAGCATAGAACTTATCATTAATTTTTTCAGGGAAAAGCACTGCATCCTTGTTTTCGGGGCAGAAGATGACTCCGTGACGCTGGAAAGAGTTAAAGTCCCTGGTTGATATCAGGCAGGTTGTTACTCCGAGTGGAGAAACTGCAACGTAACTGATGTAATATGTGTCGTCAATGAGCGTAATTCTGGGGTCTTCGAGGCCAAAGGTTTCATAATCATTTGCCGGGGTGATTGTGGGGGCATCTTCAATCTCAAAGTTTATGCCATCGGAGCTTCGTGCCAGTCTTAGATGCGAGAGCGATGTCAGGAAAGTTTGTGTCGGTGTTATGATTAACCTTGGGTCTGAAAAATCGTTTTCAGGGTTATCTTTTGGAAACTTCTTTAAGATGATGTCCCCTTCAGTGACATCGTAAACGGCGGCTAACGTTATATCCGGATGTGGACTGATTGGCCGTTCGGCGACTCGAAGCAGTAGAATTACTTCGTCTCTGAAACGGATAACGCCGGGATTAAATACGCCAATAACTTCGAAATCATCCCTTGAAGGCCTGATGTCTTTTGGTTCAATTATAGGATTGCGCGGGGAACGAAATACCGGCATTTGTCAGTTCCTTTTTTTCACCGCTGAGTTCGCAGAGACCATTGAGAAATTCAAATATCAAAATGTAAAATTTTTCTTTTAATGTAGCTGCCGGCAACAGAGGTTGTCGGGTGTTTTATTTATTCATTGAGGAGTAGACCTTTAAGAAGGAATCCGAATAAATTTGCTTGTTCATCAGCATCTCTGCTGTAGCGAGGATGTTCATAAGCTTTTCGTCGAAGACATCAGCAATGGCAGAGTCCAGGCCGTGGGAGACGGCTATAGCGAGAAATACGCGATTTATCAGGCTTCTCTCCGCTGCTCCCTGGGAAATATTTGAAAGCCCTATCGTCATATGCGGAGTGGGTTCTGCGAGAATTCTTATCTGATCCATAGCGGCTAAGATATTTGTCGGCTGGGTCTGTGCATTGGGGACTTTAACGGGCAGAATGATGGGGTCGATGAACAGCCGTTGTGTGTCAAAGCCAACTTCAGTTGCCTTCGATATGATTTCCGCTGCTATTGCGACACGTGTGTCGGTGTCCTGAGGCACGCCGTTTTTGTCCATAGTGAGTGTAATAATGCTTGCCTTTGGCCCTGTGTTTTTGGCCATTTCGATGTATTTATCGAGTATTTCTTCGTCGGTTTTCCTATTTAACGGCGAAGAATTCAAGAGGATGCCGGGGTCGGTATTTGCCACCTTCAGTCCTGCGGCAATGACATTGGGTTTTTGTGAATCGAGGCATAATGGGGTAGAGCAGGTTTGCTGGATTGTTTCAACCAGCCACTGCATAGCTGCCTGCTGGTCAGCAGCGGCGGTGCCGACATTTACGTCGAGGTAACTGGCGCCGGCTTCTGTTTGCTTTTTGGCCAGGTCCTGAATGATTTGTTTGTTCTTCTCTGCGATGGCCTGCTTGACATCTTTGAACATTCCGTTAATTCGTTCTGCAATCAAAATCATAATAAGCGCCTTTCCCTCTGTTTATGTGGTTTTTACTGCCATATCTGATTGATGAAGTTTTTGACGGTGGCGACGGCCCTGGGATGTCGCATCCGAATTATGTCGGTACCGGCCTGCAGCAGGCAAATTGCGGTAGCAGCTTCCCACATTGGTCCTCGGTCTTTTACATGTCCCCATCCGGGTGCGTCGGCAAGTTTGGCTTCTTTAACCCGCCAGGCTTCATAACCAACATCACAGATTACCGGCATTGCCATCATCTTATCGCCGCTGAGAGCAGCCAGACGCTGGCGTTCCTGAATCGAGTAGGAATATTCTATTCCATAACCCAAGGCACCTGTGGCTTGAAACGTCACTATCTTCTCGAGCGGAAAGCCCATATCAGAAACCAGGATGTTGACCTGCTTGGCGATATTAATATCAAGGGGTGCCTCAGTGATAAGATGGTGATTGTCAGCGAGGGCGATAGCAGTTAAAGACTTGTAATTATCTTCCTTAACCGTGCCGAGCAGGCAATTCTGGCCTTTTGCAGCTTCACTTACCTTCGGCATAATTTGATTGTCCTTTTCATCGTTGCCACAGCCCCAGAGCACAAGCGGAACACCTACGGCATTTAGTACCTCTTCGGTGACCTTAACGGCACTGGCGGCGTCTTTGTCAGCTTTGTCGGGATGAATTCCGTCAAACTTGATGCAGATTAAGTCGGCGCCGAATTCTGTTATGGCCTTTTTGGCCCAGTCGGCGGGGCTGTCAAGGACATCTTTATAAGGCTCAGTTAGGATATCCGGCCAATCTTTAGGCCTGGTGTCTATGACATCCATAGCGATGACAGGTTTTTCGCCGGTATCATCCGGCGAGCCGCCATAGACGACATTACGCGCTCCGCCCACAGTTATTTTCGAGGTGCGTGTGCCGCCTTCGTCTTTGGTTGCGCCGAGTGTAACTTGTGAAACTTCGCTGGTAAAACTTTCTGCAACTTCAGGAACTGCCATTTGTGATCCTCCCAAAATAGTTTATGGCGAACTGGAGACTAAAATATGTTCGAGTATTTTTTGCACTGCCGAAAATGCAAGGCTGCTCTGCTGTAGGTCAAAGATTGTTTTGCTCTGCATCGATACATCGAGCACGGCTTTGTCATAAGGTATACAGCCAAAGGTCTCAATTTCGTCGCTCGTCCCTCGTCGCTCGTCGCTCGTGTCACGGGTTCCGTTCCATATAACACCGATTTTTTTTACAGATATTGGCAATTTTTCAGCAAGGTCAAAAATTCTTTTTGTGGTAATAATTCCGAGCGGAGTAGGTTCGGCTACGATGCACAGGAGGTCAACATTATTAGTGGTTCGTCGAGAGAGGTGCTCCATTCCGGCTTCGTTGTCTATAACAACAAATGCGTATGCGGAACTGAGGTTATCGAGAAACTTTCGCAGAAGATTATTTACAGCACAGTAGCAGTCTGGTCCTTCCGGCCGACCCATAGTAAGCAAATCAAAGCCATCAGCTTCGGTAATTGCCTGCTGGATGCCGTATTCGAATGACCGCACCCGGTCCATACCGCCGCTACTCGGTGATTTTGTTCGGGCCTGTTCGCGAATTTCCGCAATAGTACCGACCGGCTGGACTCCCATCGTCAGGCCAAGGCAGGAATTAGGGTCGGCATCCACGGCGAGAACAGATCCGTTTTGCCGGTGCAGCAGAAGCCTGATAATCATAGCGGCGAGGGTTGTTTTGCCTGAGCCGCCTTTCCCACTTATGGCGAGTGTTGTTGACATATTTTTCCAGTGAGCTAAAGTGAACTAAAGTGCCTAAAGTGAGCTAAAGTTGTAAATAGCATACATTCGAATCTTCTTTTTAGCTCATTTGCTTCCAATAGATGTAAAGATAGCGAGCAATTCTCCACACTCTTGATATTCACCTTTCACTTTTCTCCAAGATAACCATCTTAGCTTTACAGTTGTTTCCAACCAGTATTGTGTTTCACTGGCTTCACTTTCACAAATCTTAATCCTGTTTTTGAAATCGGCTTTGCTTCTGGCCCGGTTGGCCTCTCGATAATTTGCGCCGATGGACGTTCCAGATTTTGTGTTCTGAGTCCTGATAACCCTTCCCTTAGGCGTGTTGGGTAAAGTTCTCGATAAACGTATTATGCGCACAGCGAATTCTCGTGTTCGTTTTTCAAGCTCTTTAGCGAATCCTTTGTTATCCATAACTTTAGGCACTTTAGACACCTTAGGCACTTCTCTCATTTTCCCGGCTCACGTGCCGTGAGTGACGGCTTTTACCGAGGGAAACAGTGATAAATCCGTGTGAGGCAAGAAACCAGCCTTAATAAATTCATCCATATATCCCGGATGACTCATCAAATCAAAATATGTCATACCTTTAGCGATTTTTTCAGCAGTATCGAGGGCTTTTCGGCTGAGCAAAACCGTTTTTGCACCTGCGATTGATGTGTTTCCGACGAACTGAATCTTCTCTAAGGGGATATCAGGCAGCATTCCGATAGTAACGGCCTGCTGAATGTTCAGGAAGTTTCCGAAGCCTCCCGCCAGATAAATTGCATCCAGGTCTTCCGGCTTCGTTTGGGTCGCTTCCATAAGGACTCGAATAGCGGCAAAGACTCCTGCCTTGGAACGCACGAGATTGTTAATGTCAGCCTGTGTTATCACAATTTCGTGATGTTCGTTAGTGGGTGGGACTAACTGGAACTGCAGTCCCTCGTCACCTTCTGTCAGTCTTTCGTCGCCGTTGGGCTTAAATCGTCCGGTTCGGTCTATGATGCCGTTTATAAACAATTCGGCAAGTGTGTCCAAAAGCCCTGAGCCGCAAATACCGGACGGATGAGTATCACCAATTGTTTTAAACCCGACAGAACCGTCGGGACGGAAGTCGAGTTTTTCAATGGCTCCGGCTCCGGCCCTCATACCATGCTTTACTCCACTTCCTTCAAAGGCAGGGCCTGCTGAACTTGAGGCGCAAACCAGCCAGTCCCGATTGCCAAGAGCCACCTCGCCGTTTGTTCCGATATCGACAAAAAGTGAAATGGTTTTTTTGGTGTAAATTCTCGTAGTCAGCACGCCAGCTACAATATCACTTCCGACATAAGCAGCCACACTCGGCAGGCAGTATAATAAACCGCGTTTGTTTATCTGGATACCGGCTTCTGCGGCTCGAATTGGTGGGACAAAACCGGCCGCGGCAACATAAGGCTCTCTACGTATTCGCGTCGGGTCGAGATTGAGCAGGAAATGGACCATTGCAGTGTTTCCGGCACAGACAATCGCAGTTATATCCTGTAAATCGATTCTCTGCCTCTCCGCCAGTGTTACAATGAGATTATTTACATCGTTGACGATGCGATTTTGCATTTCGTCAAAGGCATTGTTTTCTTCGGCGTAGATTATTCTGCGAATGTAGTCTTCGCCAAAATTTATCTGGCTGTTATATGTGGCTTCGGTATCTATTGTGCTGGCAGTTGTCAAATTGATTAGATGAGCTACGACGGTGGTTGTACCGAGGTCAACGGCCACTGCAAAATTTGTTTCACAGCGTTTTCCCGGTTCGACCTCGATAACTTCGGTAGTTCCCCCTCGGCAACCTATTGTCGCTGCAACCTTGTAATTGGCTTCGACAAGCAGCTTTGAAAGGCCCTGCAGGATGCGAAATCCGGTCTGCATTATAGGAGCCTCGATCTGCTCTCGTATCGCCACATATAGCCGCTCATGGTCGGCTGTATGGTCATTCACCGTTGGCGGGGACATCTGGAGGCAGAGTTTGCGCACCAGCGGGTCAAACTTAAACATGCCTGCCACATCACCAGCAAGGGTGCTAAATCTGTGGGCGTCGGTGTCCATTAGTATTTGAGAAGTCTGCAGAGCATGCGACTTCGGAACCGTTATAGTCATATCTGAAAGGACTTTTGTCTGGCAGGCAAGAACGACGTTTTCCCGTGTTTCATCAGGGGTAAGCAGCGTGGTTGGTCTGCTTTGAAATTGTCCTTCGTCGACTATTACTTTGCATTTTCCACAATAACCATCTCCGCCACAGATGCTGCTTAAATAAATTCCAGCTTTACGAGCCGCCTCAAGCAGAACGGTTCCCGACGGGACTTCTATTTTCAGTCCACTGGGCTCAAAATGGACTACACATTTTTTCTTTTTGCCTTGTTCCATTTTATTTCCAGACTTCCTTGAGATATTTAGGCAGCATCGCACACTCTCTCGGACCTACCATAACTTCCCAGTTGGTGGCTTCCTCGAGTTTGCCGCTCATTACCGCCACGTAACCGGGGATTATTAGTTTACGGTGTTTAACGAGGCTTTCCACGTTATTTTTGGCCATAGCATCGGCTACTGTTTTTTCATTGAGTTTATCACCTGAATAAGCGGTCAAAACAGAAGTGCCTTCGGTATCTACGACGAGGATGAAGCTGGGCACCCTGCTGGCCTCGACATCCGATTCGACGGTGTAATAAGTCAGAGAGAAGTTTGTAGTAAACATCAGGGGAGCATTTTCATCGGGTTCGCCAATAGGATAGACTTTCGGCTCTACCTGGACTGGTTTCTGAGGGTCGGTAAATAGATTCATTACAGTGGTCAGCATAGGCAGAAACGCATATGGCTCGGCGGTATCGAGCACGACGATACCAGAATACTTGCAAATCAGACTTGTAGCAACAGCAGCCTGTTGGTCTGTGTTTTTATCATCAACAAGGGAAATAATCGGATAACCGAGCGGTCTGAAGCCCTTTTTTAGCGCAAGAGCTCTGATCCTTGAGGTGTTATACAGCTTATCCCTAAGATTTTCAGTCTGCAGATTAAGTACAATATCTTCGAGGCCTTGTGATTTAATTTTTTCGGCAAGGTCGGCGAGGTCCTCGATGGATTCGGCCTTTGCGACGAGGGGGCAGTTGTTTTCTTTAGCGATTTTGGCCATCGCTTCGGCAGTATCGGAGGTAGCGTGGGCAATCAGAGGGACGGCTTTTGCAGTTTTAGCAATCGCTGCGGCCATCGCTTCAGGGGAATCTGAAACAAGGATTAGAGCAAGATTGCTGGATTGAGCAACTGTTTCAGCGGCGGTAGCGAAGGTGGAAGCTTGTCGGCTGTCGTTGATAACCGCTATGGCTCGTGCTTCAATCTTGGTTCCGACCCGTTCAAACTGGAGTGCATTTACGGCCTCGATGCGTTTCTTTAAATCCTGGTCGGTGAGTTTATCCGAAACGGTAGCTGCCAGAACCGTAGGGCTGTAAAATTTCTCTTCATGCCGGAACATCACGGTCTCCTGGCCAATCTCTACCTGGTGGTCGAGGCTGCCGAACACAACTTTTCGCATTGGTGGTGCCGCAGCAGCGGCGAGGGTCTTTTTTGCCTCCTCGGAAACGTACGGACAATCATCTAATTTGACCCGCTTCTGAGCGAGCTGCATAGCAAAGGCCAGACAAGTAGGCATACCACACTTTTTGCAGTTGGTTTTTGGTAGGAGTTTGAAGATTTCTAACCCTGTTAAAGCCATAATACTTTTCCCTGTTACTTTAATAAATTGTTTATTCTAACCAACACAAAACAGGTGCACAAGTAGTAAAGCATCCTTGTGCTTTTATACTCTTATGCTGCTGTTTAGAACATAGGTTCGAGCTCAGTTATGGGATGGCCAGCTTTGGTAATAAATTCCAAGACATCTTCTTCTGTGGTGGCTGAGGTTTCATCAGCAATTTTGTCGAGGAAATCCTGGCCACTGAGTCCGAGTTCATCGGCTCTTTTCAGAAAATTGCCCTTGATTTCATCTTTGAGCATCGTAGGCATCCAGACAATACGTTTGATTCCGCCCTCTGCGGCGATGAATTTCTTTGAGTTGATGTAGTGCTTTGAGTGTCCAATGAATCCGGGTGTTTGGTTTCCGCCACCTACGGTGCCGGCGAGGGTTGAGAACTTCATTCCGCAGGGAGTCATCTCTGCAAACTCCCGGTTGACAATCATTATTCCGCCGGTCGAAGGCAGGACAGCAGCGATACATTCGAAGCAGCCGCACGAGGTCATCGGGTCGGTAATCATACTGTACTGGCTCATCCGCGGAACGTTGCCGTGACTGGTCTTGAGAACAAATGCGTTTACCTTGTCCCACTGGCCAATGGTCGGCTCGATGCACTTGCCTTTGGAGATGGGCTGATTGGCGCCGGCGGGGCTTATCTCATAGGCGGCGCGGCAGTCCAGCCAACTGTAAGCGCCGCATAGGCCTGGCCGCTCCGGTGAAATTACACACACGTGATTCGGGGCAAAACTCTGGCACAAGGTGCAGGAGTAAAAAGTATCTATGTCTTCATCGACCATACCGGCAATTCGTTCATCGCGCTGGGAATAAACTTTGCGGGCCATTTCCTGAAGCTCCAGCACCTGTTTTTCTTCGGTGAATATTTTGACCTGCACCTTGTCCATAATGCTCGAATACCGCTCGTGGTACAACGCATGCAGGAGCTTGCCGATATGTTGGAGCCTGAAGCCTGCTTTAAAAGCATCTTTGGAGATTCGCACCCAGCTTATGTCCCGCTGGCCCATATGCCATAGTCCTTGCGCCTCATTCATAAATGTATGAACCTGTCGCTCGAGCACAGGTTCAAAATCAGTTTGCATTTTTCTTCCCGCCACTTCTACCACGATTGCCAGCGGTAACTGTCCTGCCTGCTGGACCGAATCGGCATCCGGCCCTTTCACTTCTATTTTGCCGTCTTCCACCTCACCGATATCGAGCATCCGAAGCCATTCAAACGCCGGCGTTCTTTGCCCACCAAACTCAACGTGCATATCTTCTTTGCGGATACGCTCACCTTCAAATGCAGGACTGACAGAGACAGGAATGGGTATCTCGGAGACCTTTATCTTCAGGCCGCGAACCTCGATGGCTTTTTCTATTATTTCACCATACGGCACATTAGATACAACGTGCTCGTAGGTGCATATACCGGTGGGAAGAATCTGGGGGATATCCGAATCGGCAATAACGGGGAACCCAAAGTTGATGGCCCCCGCTGCCGTTGCGTACCATTCGTCGGTAACCTCCCCAAGAGCAATAACAAACGCAAAGATTCTGCTTTTGTTATAAAGCAGATTGCGCTTGAAATTACCCGGTGGAACACCCCCATAGCTTAGTGCCGCCCTCGCCGCAAAACCAGCCGCGTATACTGCTGCAGTAATCTCCTGCCCAAAAGGTACAAGGCGTGTATCCCAGCCTAAATCCACGCCGCCTTCGACTAACTGCTCGGCAAAGGTGGTTCCGTTATGATGACCGGCCATAAAGACATACAAACTTCTTTCCTGGCATTTCCTGGCAATCTTAACTGCCATCTCCACGTCAGGTGCAGAGCCAACAATCGCCGCAAACCCAGGCGCAGAGCCGTCAACGAACTGGATGCCACGTTCGCGGAGGATTATATCATCAGCTGCTCCAAGCCAGATGCCGTCCACGGGATTAGGGCCGATTAGATATTTGCATGCTTCAATAATCTCTTCTGCGAAAAGTGTTGCCATGCCGGCATCCAGTGTAGGGCCGAGATATGGCAGCCACAAATCGTCAGCAACCGGCTCCGGCAGTAGCGGTTTTATCTCCTCGGTCATTACGTTTTCGAAATCGGCCAATTTCTCTACCGCCCTGCCGGTCATTGAATAAATAATCGGTATGTAATAACCGGTGTTCGGAAACTCAACTTTGCAATCCCTGCCTTTTTGCTCGATAGCTTTTGCCAGTGTCTGCTCAGCCTGTTCGGCAATTTTATGAGCGCCTCGTATTGCTGCTGAAGCTATGATTCTTGACATTTACAAACCTCCTATTTTCGGTTTTTTCCTCTTCTTATACCGCCAATGCCCGTCGCTCTTCCATATCGTAAAGTTTGCGTTCTTTTTCCACGTTTATTCCGAGAGCATCGCGTTTTTTCTCAATATGCTCAATCATCATCTGCGCAGCCTTTATGGGGTCTCGCTCAAAGGCCCATTTACCGCCTATATCCTTTTCGATTTCGTCGGTTAAATAACGCGTTAGATTAGGAGCGCCAAGAATGGGCAGTGGCTCGGCAATGACAGTGTAGACGCCGGAAGCAACGAAATACATTCCGATGGAAACAGCCTTTTCCGACATCCATTCGGGGGCGGCACCGGCAACGGGTAAATCCGAGATATCATCGCCAAGCCCACCTTCGGCAACCACATTGGCCAGGATTGTCAAAATCCTGCTGTTATCAACGCAGGAGCCAACGTGAAGCACCGGCGGTATGCCTACCGTCTCGCATATTTCCTGCAGTCCTTTGCCGCAGTATTTGGCAGCGGCATCCGGTCTCATCAGCCCGGCCTTACCAGCGGCCAACGCGCCGCAGCCGGTACTGACCACCAAAACGTCATTTTTAATCAGCTCTTTCATCATTGTAACGTGATTGTAATCGTGCACCTGTTTCGGATTATTGCAGCCAACAACTCCCGCTGCA
>CAZTWR010000021.1:0-15508 GCA_964618055.1 uncultured Pirellulales bacterium
CGTTAACAGCACCAGCGGCACTATGCGGAGCATTAACCCGCATATATCGCTTGTGTGATTTAGTCAGGTCGATGTCGATAGCAAACAGCTTGTCATCTTCGTTATACTGAATGGGGTCGGCCAGAGCAGCATCGGTAACAGCAGTATAAGAACCACCTGCTTCGTCGCATTCCTCGACAAACGGTGCTGTCCCTTCGGCAGTTGAGCCTATTGCATCACCGGCAGCGACATCGGTAGTACCGACAATGAACAGGACGCGAAGGTGTGCCCAGCCCGCCGTGTCAACGTAAGTGTTACCGGCAAAATCGCCGTCATCTTTGAGCTGTGGCGGTGCCAGGATTGCCATTTTCATATTTTGAACTTCAATCATTTTTTATACTCCAATTAGTGTTATTATAAACAAGCTTCAAACATCAATAATTTACAAGCTGAAACGCTTAACTGGCGGCAGTAATCAGACCGACAATCGGACCGGCTTCAGTAGTATCGCCAACGCCAAAGGTATTGACATCGATTCGCTCAACACCGCGAATCGCTAATTGGTTCTTGATAAAAAAGGGTCCTGGATTTTGCTCGATTGTCAATATTTTGCGTTCGCCTAAATAAGCTCCCATTTGTAAATCACCGAGCAACGCACAGATTTGGCTGTTTGCCTCGACACTCGGCATAGCAGAAACAAATACGACTTCATAGCCAAGCAAAAATCTCTCTTTGCGGTCTGACAATATTTCGAAGATATTTGCAACTCCGGCAGTTTCTGCTAATGGGTACACTACATTGTAATAAAACTTTTTGTTCATATACCACCGGGCACTATCATCGCAATCTTCCGGCAATATTCCAACCACTTCGCGGAAATTAGCGAGAGTTATCTCGCTATATGCGTTACCAGCTGCTACGACCAGGCCTTTGATATTGCCGATAGTTTCATCAACGGCCCGCAGGGCTCCAACGATTCCTGTCATTCCGAAATACGTAGAAGTCCCATCGCCTATAAAGCCAACCAGATCTTCTTTTTTCGCCATAGACCGGGTAACCGAGAGGGCGATAATTTCTCCGATTCCGACGACACTGTCCTCAGTAAGCTCATTGCTTATTGCTGCCAGAGCACACCACGCCTTTGCAGTTAAACCAATCTGGCGAAACTCCATATCTGATTCAGTGATTTCCGCTCCTTCGCCTGGGCAGTAAACAGTTAAATCGCCTTCTACTTTTGGAACCAACTGCCTATCACTACCGATGGGGACTACTGTGGCATTGGCGCGATATTTCCCGAATTTACCTAATTTTTGAATAATCGTGGTGCTCAATTCTTCAGGAACTAAAACACCGCCGCCGACATTGGTTCCTTCGCCCATTGCTTTTTCTTTGCGGCCAACCGCCTGTAATATAATTTCGCCAAACTGTTTCGCCATTTCTTCGTTTGGCCAGAAGCTTCTGTATTTCTGGCCGTCCTCTGTATGACCGGATAGAACAGCTCCACCGTATTTCTTAAGTTGATTTGTGAGCGAGTCTATTGCCTCTTTGATCTCAGCTTGGTTGTCTTCAAACGCCTTTATTCTTTCGCCTGCAGCTGCAAAGCCTTTGGCGATTTTTTGTTCATCTTCTAAAGCCAACATTGTATTGTCCTCAAAAATAAAAGTTAAAACTTACGCCAGCTCCCAGCAGACAAAAAAGGCGGCACTGCTGGTTTGTGCCGCCCCAATCAGAAAGGATACTCTCAGATGACCTACACCTGCAAAAGCTCACATTCCCGATATCTGCAGAAGCAGGATTCCAGCAGGTATCTTCTTGCACAAGCTCTTATAGGTACCCGAACCAAAACTAAAAAAGCAGCAACACTATTTACTTGTAAAGATAGCAGCAAAACCTGTTACATTTTCGCCGCTTACTATTTTTGCAAAATCCGGCTCCGGCTCTAAGTCCGCCTCACCGGACAAATCAAACTCATCGTCTCCAATGTCCGGGATTCCTAATGCTTTAAAATCACCCATCAACAATATCTCAGCGAACTCCTCAGCGTCTTTATCAAACTGACGCTGTGCGATTTTCTCTGCAACAAAATCAGCTTTTCCTTGCTTCGATTTACTCAGGGCGTTTGGATTGGCCCCGATGGGCACGCAAGAAATTTCGAGCAGCTCTACTTTTTTATGAACAAATATGCTCTTGCCGTTGCGAACCTCATAACTGCCCTCAATCGGCTTAAGTCCAACAGATAATGCCCTTTGTTTTTTCTGGCTGTAGAGCTGCCAATATTCCTCGGCCAATTTTGTTACAGTATGAAACTCTATAATAACTTCCAAGCCTGACTGTGTTATAGCTGCCGAAACGATATTAGCCACAACAGGACTTGTCCCATCGCTTAATTTGTTTTGGTGTGAGGCAAGAACAACGGGGTTTTTCATAAAGACCGGCAGGCTCTCTCGGAACGCTTCAGGAAGGATAACCTCATCGTAGCGGTCAATATCGCCGGTCGATGCAATCGCTGTAATTCGCCTGCTTTTCTCGTCTATGCTCTTGATAGAAAGCAGAGCTGAAAACTCCTTGGTTTCCAGCTCTGCTGATTTCTGCGTCCGTCCCTGGACAATCGTGGCAAAATCCATTTTTTTGCTTCCTTACTATACCGGCACTGCTATTGCTTCCCGATTTTTTACCTGTTCCAAAAGCCCTTTATAAATACTCGTCTGTTCGGTGTACGGCAGCTCTCCGATACAGTTAAGCAGCTCGTCCGCTGCTTCGTCCCTGGCCATTTCTTCTTCGTATTCTTTCTCTTTCGGTTCCAGGCGTTCAATCAAGGCTGCGATTATGCACTCCTGGACGTCTTTAGGGGCCTTGCCGACAAGCTGATTAAATTTATTTTCATCGTATTCGATGTCTTCTTTAAAATACTCGTTAGATTTCAACAGCTCTGCGATTTCTGTTGGCGGCTCACGGCCTTCGAGCTTGGCAAACAGATAGATAAAAAGCTTTCTTTGGTATGGTGGAGCATAAAGCTCGAATTCCTTTTCAAAGTGTGCGACTACCTTGTCAAAATCTTCTCGCACTTTTTTCTTGCTCGGTAGCTTTTTCCCCTTTTTGTTTTTAGTTTCTACGCGTTGCATAATGAACCTCCTAATCTGCGCATAAAAAACCCCCGGACTTGTGAGGTACCATAGCACCTGGCCAACCTTACGGGGGGCCAATCCGAGGGATTTAAAGCGCAAAATATTTTATGGTTTTTCACGTTATCTATGGTTTTCACGCTGTTGTTTCTACCCCGATAGAATATCTTCGTCAAGGATTTTTTTGCTGAAAAAAATGTCTTTGTTTTCGCTGTCATTTTAGCCTTTTCAGGTCCTGTATAACCCGCAAAATATAACCGAGCCGCTCATCGGCAAGCTTCTGTAAAAATGCTATCCGCTCTTTGGGGTTCTGATTCCGGCCTGGGTGTATTCTGTTCTCCTGAATCTCCTCAATTATGCTGTTATATTCAAAGCACGACTCGGCCAAATAAAACTCCACGTAATGCCGCAACGTCTGCGTATTCCGCCTTGTTACACCACTACTTTTGTTAGCCATTCGACTGTCTCCCAAATCTGAGCAGATTGCCTCTGTTTTCTCTCAAGCTGGCCTGTTAATTCAGCGATGCGATTGCGAGTGAAATCATCTCGGAGGGCCTCTGTTTTTCTCTGTATCAGTTCGTCTCCGATGGTGACACTTTCCTTGCCAACTATATTAAGATAATCAAGCAGGTGTGATTTTATTTCCTTTAATTTTTTCTTTGAAGCGAGCGCCATTGTTTGCCGGCGATGTTCAAATAGTACGGTACTGTTAACAGGGACTTCCCACTTGCCGCCTTTTTTCTCCGCACCAAGTAGCTGTCCTTCCTCGCATAAACTCTTAGCGATTTTTTTTGTAACGCCGAGTCGTTTCGCCGTCTCTTCCAGGTCAAGCCAGTAATTTCCCGTCACTTGTCACCCCCGCTTTTCTCTTGCTCCGATATAGTGCTTTTGTTAACATCATCGCTACTAAGATGCTCAATAACAACTAAGGCTGCCGTGCGACTCGCAGACCTAAACTCGCGAGTAGCTTTATTGTTTAAAAGAGCGACAGCTTTCTTGTCGGTAATACGAACCGATTTTACGTGTTTTTCGGGTATTGGTGTCATTGTAGAAGCCATATTATTCTATTTCGGTGTTCTGTAAAGAATAAAATGAACGATTTTGAAAAAAATTTTGCATTACGCTTGCGGGATGCACGTAATAAGGCTGGATTGACGCAGGAGCAATTAGGGGAAAAACTTGGGTTTAAGGGCAACACGGCTGTTTACAGGTTTGAAGCGGGCGTTAGCTCGCCATCTATAGTGATTTTATCCAAGCTTGCCAACGTGCTTAACGTGGATCTTCACTGGCTAATAACCGGCGAATCCTCGCTCGCCATTAAACGACTTAAACCTTTTGCCGAGGCACACTTAGCCCAAATAGCAAAGAAGATGCAAGACTTAGAGGCCGAGAGAGCTGACTTGCATCTGAAGGGAAGTTTTGGCGGTATGTCGTCTCCGCGTTGTGATGAAATTAAGGACGAAATTGAAAATATGCGATTGTATCGCCAGACGGTTCAACAGGTTCTAAATGAGGTGCTTGGTCCTTTAGGGGAATCGCTGTAAGGGATAAGAAAAACTGATAACAAAGTTTTTTAACAAAATTTGAGGTTTTTTGCAGATTTTTTCGCCACCCTCATTTTTAGCCTAAAAATAGCTCTTGACTTTTTTCCCAAAAGTCCTACATTGTCAAGAAATTTTAAGATTTCCACCTTCGTTTTTAGCTCAAAAACGAAGTTTAAGCAGTTTTTTTTACTGCTTAAAAAACATTCTTGACACACCCTCTCAAACACGATTTTCGGTGATTTTGTAAATCCTGAAAACACATTATACTGCAGTTATAAACGATTTGGTGATAGTTTAAATTTTTCAGCAGTCAAGAACTTTTTTGAGTTGTTTTGTGCCATTTAGCGAAAATAAATCGCTAATTTTGCGTTTTGTGCCATTTAGGAACTGCTCAAATTTCTCCCCCTTCTTTGCCAAATAATGCCACTTAACGGGGGTAAAACCCACGATTTCCCCCCCCCTCCCGCCTTTTCCCACACACTCCCCTTTTATGCCATTTAGCTTGTTAATTTACACCCTTCTTTGCCAAATAATACCACTTAACGGGGGTAAAACCCACGATTCCCCCGCCGTTCCCCGCCGTTCCCGCCGACCCCGCTTTTATGCCATTTAGGTTGTTAATTTACAAACAGGGCTACGCCTTATGTTTAGCGTTGTTTTTCCTCTTTCCCGCCATAACTTTCTTGTTTTGTATTAAACAGTGCTTGTTGAAACATAGACGGCTCTCGATGGCTTTCCTCCGCTAAGCTGTTTAGTCTCTCCAAAGCCTTTTCAAAGAATTCTTTATTCACTTCGAAACCAATAAACTTTCTATTTAATAACTTGGCAGCTATAGCTGTTGTACCACTACCCATAAATGGGTCGAGCACTAATTGCCCTTCTCGCGTAGTTAGCTTGATAAGATATTCAATCAAATCTAGAGGCTTTTGGGTTTCGTGTACTCTTTTTTCTCCCTTTCTAAAGCCAAATTCAAAAAGATTTGTTGGCCTAACTTCATTTATCATACAATTGTCGATGTTCATCGCACCAACTTCATTTTCTAAAATGTTATCTGTTATTGTATCTCCAATTTTGTAAGGCTTCATAAACCACGCAACAGGCTCCCAAATGGGTGCTAAATTACCCAAACGCCATCCTTCCCATTTGTCTGCCTCTTGGACCAATCCTCTACGCTCAAATACTTTACTAACTCTCTGCGCTCTATGGTGTGCTGAAGGTTTTTTCCATGCGAGAATATCTTTGGGTAAAAAACCAGCATCTTCGAAAGCATTTATCAGCCTATGTATGGTTCTCCGTGCTCCAAACACAAATAATAAAGAGCCTTTTTTCATCTTGGGAAATACTTGTGATGCCCATTCTTTGCACCATTCTTGATATTCCGATCCAATATTTCTATCAGATTGCGACCATCCGTTTATTGGTTTCCCTCTTCGCCTGAAAGCAGATTTTCCCTTTTGTGCGGGTGATTGACCCAATAATGCAGAGTTGGTATTGTTGTGCAAAACATCCCAACCGTCGTGGCTTATCCCGTAGGGTATGTCAGATAGGAAGAGATCTATTGTTTCGTTCTCTAGTTTTGGTATGAATTTTCGACAATCGCCAAGTGTTATCTTATTAATATAGTCAATGTTCATAAAACCCGACCTTTTGAAATAGCTTTCCGGATTTGCTCAATTTTTGCTTCAATTTTATCAGCCTTAATAAGGCGCCTAATAGCTTCTTCTTTACTTAGTGACATGTATTCCTTAATTTTGCTTTCCCAATATTCAATGCCTTCCAAGCCGAGTCTTTTTGTGACATCTATTTCCATATCTTTTATACTATCCAATTCTCCATCACGCGTCTTAAATATTTTACAAACAACTCGGTCTATTTCTTTCCAGTACAATGATGCTTCTTTATAATTTTTCTTCGGCAGTTTCCTATACAATCTTTTTCCTGTCATCCATAGGGGAGACAGGTCTTCTTTCCCTGTGTAATGTTTAAGCATGTAGTTCAGGTGAACATAGGAAATTAGAGTTACATTTTTTTCAATAGCTTGCTTGTATATTTGACTCCGACTTGAGGGATACTGATTAAGCGGCCCGGCAAGTAACGCAAAATTATTACTCCTTCGCCAGTCATCAAGAGCCTTAATCTTAAAATCCTTCTGATTTTTAGCCGTCCGGCTGAGCCTAAAAGTTTTAGCGTCACCAACTATTGAGTATCCAAGAGTTTTACCAAAAACATCCGCTGAATCTCCTCTAGTTCTCAACACCTCAGCGTTGATCCTCAAATGTCCAAGGCATATCGACAACATGATGTCTGAATATTTTGCCCACAATTTTTCTTCGGAAGAATCGTGAGAAAACACTTCTGGCATTACGCCACATTCGATGATTACTTGTCGTAATTCATCCACGCTGGTATCTTCATATTCTCTTTCGAGTATCTCAAAGGCATCAGGTTCCTTCGAAATTGTGATAATCAGGTTTATTAGCTCATTACGATTCATTAGCTTTCCTTGGAGTGTGTCATTTTGAAGCCAAATTATTGATTATATGGTTTTCAATCGACTCGGCCTTCGGCCACAATTCTAACTATATTCTTTCTGCTTTGTCAAGGAATTGCTCTTCTGCATTTGCTGTTGCTGCCTCCTGCTCGGATACCTATTTTTTCGTATGCCTTCGGCATACCTACTGTATGTTTCCTCGTTGCGGCCTCCGGCAGCTTGCCCTGTGGGCACTTCGCATTGGAATTTCACCACCCCATTTTACCCGCAAATTAAATAACCACAACTCGAAAATCTCCGCAAAAAACCTCGAAGCGAAGCGCAGATCCCAGAATAGCCTGCCCTCGAATGTCGTAGTCGGGGGCCTTTATCTGGGACCCATTTTTTTCTAAAAAATCTTTATTCCTTTTTTAACATCGAGTTACGAGAATCGGCAATTGCCAATTATGAACTTTTTTCGCTCCATTCGCGCAAGTTCGCCCTACTAAGGGGAACGTCTGTTTTCGAAACGCTATGAAAAAAAACAAAAGTTTACTTGGTCGGCTTCAAAATGTGGGCCTGTATCTCAGGCACCCGGTGGACGCAGGCAGGGTTTTCGCAGATGTTCACATCGAGAAGAAACCTGCCAAAGTACACCAAAGCCGACCAAATTCTCTGTGTCCTCTGTGTGCTCTGTGGCTAAAAATACACATTTACTCTGTGGCTGTACGTTCAATCAAAAACAACAAATCATGCGAAACGAACCCAATTTCTGAAAAGCCAAAAATGATTGTAACCGCAGTACACACAATGACTAATAGCAAAAAACAACGAACTATGAATTATTCAAAACAAACCCAATCAAACCCAAATTTACCCGCCACTCCGTTTGGCGGGCAAAGCCAATTTCAAACGGAGGGCAACCCGAAAAATGCTTTGCTCGTAGCGGTTACGGCTTCTGCGAAATCAGCCAAACCCATCCCCTTCAATTCAGCTAAAAAAGCGGCGGTGTGAATCATAAGGGCCGGCTCATTTACCTTTTGCTTCCGCATCGGCTCAGGCGACATATACGGACAGTCTGTCTCAACCATCAATCTGTCCAGCGGCACGACAGCGGCGGCCCGGCGGGTCTTCTTGGCGTTCTTAAACGTAACCACTCCCGTAAAAGATACATAAAAGCCATAATCCAGCACAATCTTTGCCTGCTCAGCCGAGCCGCTAAAGCAATGAAAGACTACTCTTTTAACACCGTGGCCGTGCTGCTCTAAAACACCCATCGTTTCATCGAAGGCCTTTCTGCAATGGATAATTACCGGCAGATTAAGTTCGCCAGCGATTTTCAGGTGCTCGGCGAACACCCGTATTTGGTCCTCGTGCAGTGAAAGATTGTAATGATAATCCAGGCCAGTTTCACCGATAGCAACCACTCTATTATGTTGTGCAAGCTCTCTCAGCTCTTTGAGTATATCTGCAATCACAGTTTTAGCATCGTGCGGGTGGATTGCAACTGCTGCATACATATTTTCGAATCTCTCGGCAAGCTCTACTGCCTTTCGATTGTGCTCCGGCTCAGTTCCAACGGTTATCCAGCCGGTAACTCCAGCTTGCCGACTGCGTGCGATTACTGCATCGATATCCTGGGCTAAGTCATCAAAGGTCAGATGGCAATGAGTATCGATCAGTTCCATAGTTCTGGCTTTGTGTCTTATTATTTGTGATTCGTCTCTGTTGATGAGTTTAAGTCTTCTAATCGTTCCGGTCAAAAGTAAAAATATATTGAAAGTTGTTTAACACCCTTTTCTTAAGTGTGGTTTGCCGATAGAATGGTTTTTTATGCGAGGGATTTTTGAGAAAGATATGAGACGGGTGCTGTTAGCAGGGCTGACGCTTGTTTGTCTGTCTGTGGTTCTCTACACCCCTGCGATGCGGGGTGATTTTATATGGGATGATGATGCATACATTGTAAGGAATCCGCTGCTGCGGGCACCGGACGGCCTTCACAAGATATGGTTTTCAAAACAACAGCCCTCGCAATATTTTCCGATGGTGTATACCAGCTTCCTTCTGGAGTATAAGCTGTGGGGGCTTGAGCCTTTCGGTTATCACATAACCAATATTGTCCTGCATACTGTAAATTGTCTGTTGCTGTGGTTGTTCTTTCACTGGTTGGGCTTTAGGTGGGGCTGGATAGCAGCGGTTATTTTCGCGGTCCATCCGTTGCACGTAGAATCGGTGGCCTGGATTACTGAGCGAAAGAATGTCCTGATGATGTTTTTCTCGATGCTAAGTCTCCTATCTTGGCTGAGGTTTCTGGACAATTCTGGAAGGTCTAAAAGGGGCTGGCTGTTTTATGCTCTTTCACTGCTCTTATACGCATTTGCGCTTTTCAGCAAAACGACAGCCTGTCCGCTACCGGTTGCATTTGTTCTTGTACTTTGGTTAAAGAACGTCTCGATTACAGCCAGACGGTTGCTGCAGATAGTGCCATTTGTCCTGCTTTCACTGGCGATGGGGACGGTGGCGATGCTGTGGGAGTACACCAGAGGGGCTGGGGGGTTGGCGTTAGAAGAGTTAAATTATCTTGAAAGATTCTTACTTGCGGCCAGGGCGCTGTGGTTTTATCTGGGCAAACTGTTCTGGCCGACGAAGCTTACTTTCAGTTATCCGAAATGGGATATTGATGCAGCCGAGCCCGGTCAGTATGTATGGCTTGTCTTGTGGGTGATTGTGGGTTGGTGTATATGGCGGTGGCAGAGCAGGATTGGCCGTGGAGCTGTCGCAGCGATTGTGTTTTTTGTGGCAATGCTGATTCCGATGCTGGGTTTTTTTTCGTTGTATACATTTTATTATACGTATGTAGCGGACCATTATGTCTATTTTGCGACGGCAGGGCCTATCGGACTAACGGTGGGGGCAGGCTGGTTTATCGCACGCCGTCTTGGCAGAGGCGGCAGGATGGTTGCGACAGTTGCGTCGGTCGCTGTAGTTGTGGTTTTGAGTGTGCTTACATTACGACAGTGTTATATCTATAGGAATTTAGAGACGTTGTGGCGGGATACTATCGCGAAGAATCCTGAATCTTATATGGCTTACGATAACCTGGGGGTCCTGTTTACGTCCAGGGGGCAGGTTGATGAAGCGATTGGTCTTTTTCAAAAGGCCCTGCAGATAGAGCCTAATGACGGGGAAGTGCACTATGATTTGGCTGCTGCTTTAAAGCAAAAGGGCAGGCTTGACAAGGCTATAAGCCATTATCAAAGGGCGGCTGAGCTTGAGCCTGACCGTCGGGCGGATGCATATAACAGTCTCGGTGTAGCGCTGAGACAGAAGGGCAAATTAAGTGAGGCAGTCGGTTATTATCGCATGGCTTTGGAACTTAGTCCCAGAGATGCAAGGATATACTACAATCTCGGCAACGCACTTGCCGAACAGAGGGAAGTTAATGAGGCAGCCGATTGCTACTATCGAGCCATAGAACTTTCGCCGGACTATGCAAGTGCGTATAACAACCTGGGTATTTTACTCGAAAATCAAGGCAAATCTGAGCAGGCGATTGATTTGTATCGCAAGGGTTTGGAAGTTAGGCCGGATAATGTAACAATACGCAACAATTTTGTCAGCCTACTTGTTTCACAGGACAAAGTTGATGAAGCATTTTGGTATTTTCACAGCAGGGCAGCTAATGAAGCGGGGGCACATTTTGAGTTTGCGATGGCACTGTCACCGATAGGAAGGACTGATTTGGCGGTTGAGCAGATGCGAAAGGCACTGGAGCTGGCGCCGAATTGGCCAGCAGCTTTAGTACGGCTGGCGAAGATTTTAGTAAGTTACCCTCAGTCGAAGTTTTACGACCCCGCTGGGGCGATGGTGCTGGCAGAGCGAGCGGATACCTTGACAGCACATCAGGATGCAAATGTGCTCGTGGTGCTTTCGGAGGTATATGCCGCGGCGGGGCAGCTTGATAAGGCGATAAAGACCGCTGAGGATGCGATGGCAATAGCGACGAGAGATGGTAACGAAGAATTAGCGAACTATGTTCGAAGCCGGATGCAGTCCTATATGGAACAAGGCTCTTTTGTTGAGTAAGGCGGCGGTGGGGCTCTAAGGTGTGAACGTGTTTTCGTAATGTCTTATCTGGGCCCGGCCGGCTTGGCCGAGTACTACCGTAACAACATCGAAGCGAAAGGGGCGGTCCTCTATATTGTGAGTTGAGAGAAAATAGCGGGCGGCCCTGTTCAATTTGGTTTTTTTGGCGGTTGTGATAACCGACTCGACCGGCTCGAAGGTCTCATCCGCTCTTGTTTTTACCTCTACAAAGACAACAGCTCCGTTAGTATCGACCATAACAAGGTCGATTTCGCCGCTCTTACAGGAAAAGTTGCGGGCCAGTTTCCGCAGGCCTTTCTTTTTCAGAAAGCTCTCGCAGCGCTTCTCACCCCATCGGCCGAGCTTCTTTCTATCAGCCAACAGTTTCTCTCTGTTCAGCAACCAACCCATCATAATTGATAATTGGTAGTGTTCTGTCGCAGCTCAATTGATGATTGTCATTCCTGCAGAAGCAGGAATCCAGAATCATCAACGCATCTGGATTCCGCCCCGCTCCTCTCAGAGGGACGGGGCGGAATGACAGTCCCTCAAATCACAAGTGACAGAACAGTAGATTGAAAAAAGCATTAAAAATAACAATAGAAAATAATCAATAATCATTGAGAGACGGTGTGCTTACCGTGCCTATGAGCCAGCTTGACCGCCTTGCCGGTTCGCTTACGGAGGAAATAGAGTTTTGCACGCCTTGTTTTGCCGCTTCGAGTCGGCCGAATAGCAATCACATTCGGCGAATGAAGCGGGAAAATCCGCTCCACCCCCTCGTTATCTACGATGCGCCGCACCGTGAAGGTTTCATTGATTCCACGGCCTTTGCGGGCGATTACTGTGCCGCTGAATACCTGTATCCGCTCTTTATCGCCTTCTTTGATTCTGCACCGCACATCTACAATGTCGCCTATTTCAAAATGCGGTATATTCTTTTTGAGACTTTTGCTCTCAACAGCATCAAGCATCTCGGTTTTCACTGATTCAGCTCCTGTATCATTTATTATTTTCTATTGACTATTTACTATTGCTCCAGGACTTAGATTCGTGATTTTCTTTACAATAATAAATAGAAAATGGCAAATTGTCAATCCAAAAGATCAGGTCGTTGCTTTTTTGTTTTTTCAAGTGCTTGTTGATGTCGCCACTTCTCGATTTCAGCATGGTTACCGCTGAGAAGGATTTCCGGCACTTTCATTCCGCGAAAAACCTCAGGCCTGGTATACTGCGGGTACTCAAGCCCGCCGCTGGCCGACTCGCTAAATGAATCGTCTTTTGCTGAATCTTCATCGCCCAATGCGCCTGGCAGCAGTCTAACCACTGCATCGATGACCACCATAGCTGCCAGTTCGCCACCGCTTAAAACATAATCACCTACCGAGATTTGCTCAGCAGCCAGTCCTACACGGATTCGTTCATCGAATCCTTCATATCTGCCGGCAATTAAAATCAGCCGTTTTTCTTTACTTAATTCGGCTGCTCTTGCCTGATTAAACTTCTGTCCCTGTGGTGTAAGCAAAATGACACGTCCTTTTTCTGCTGACAGCTTCTCAACATATTCGAAGCAATCGAAAACCGGCCCGGCCATCATAACCATACCGGGCCCTCCGCCGTATGGCTTATCATCAACCTTTTTGTATTTGTCAGTGGCGAAATCTCTTATATTGGTAAGAGCGATATTAACTATGCCCCCCTCTTGTGCCCTCTTTAATATCGAGTGACGCAGAGGCGATTCGAACATCTCCGGAAAAAGCGTAAGAACATCGATTCTCATCACTCTTGTCAGACTTCTTCACTCGAACCGGCTTCTTTTTTGGCTTCTGTCCTTCTTCCACCTCCGACTTAGCCTCAGCTTTTGCCCCAGCTTTGGCTTCCTTTTTACCTTCAGCTTCTATCCCGGCTGCAACCTTGGCTTCTTTAACGGCTTCTTCCTTGGCTTTTGGCTTGGCTTTGGCCTTTTTCTTAGTTTTGGCTTTCGGTTCAGCCGCAGCTTCGGCCTCAACCTCCTTTTCTGCAGCCTCAGGTGCTTTTACTTCGGTCTTTGTCTCGATTACCTCGGCTTTTGGCTCAGCTTCGACTTCAACCGCCTCTTCTACTACTTCAGGTGCCTCAGCCTTCGCCTCAGCTTCCGTCTTTGCCTTTTCCTCAGCCGCCTCAGCTTTCGTTTCGGTCTTCGCTTTGGCTTCTTCTTCGGCTTTAGCCTTGGCCTTTTCTTCGGCTGTCTTTTCTGCGGCAATTCGTTCAGCCTTTGTGAACAGTTTGCCTTTGGCGCGGGCTATGGCCTTGGCCCTTGCTCGGCGCGCAGACTTCTCTTCCGCATATTTGGTCTTGATGCCCTGCCGAAGCAGAATTCGCGAAACCGTATCAGATGGTATTGCTCCTTTATCGAGCCAATGCTTTATTCGTTCTGTGTTGAGCACAATCTGCTTGGACTCGTCTTTTTCAATCGGGTCGTAGTGTCCCAGTTTTTCAAGGACTCTACCATCCCGTGGCGTGTGCGATTCGACCGCATTGATTCTGAAGAACGGCCGATGCCGCCTGCCCATTCTCGTCATTCTCAGCTTTACTGCCATAATTTTTCCTTTCTTTGATAGTTTATAATCAATTCCCGCAATTCGCCAAAGGCAAATCACGAAACTCGTTTGCAATGTAAAGCATAACCATTGATGAAAATCGCCAGATTCGCCGGGTCGATCTGGGCATCTGCTGCGATTCTTTGTATTTGTTCATCACTTAGACTGTCGGCTTTTTCTTTTTCGCCCGGCGTCATTATCGCCACTGCTCTTTTAAGCTGCTCCAATTCCTCTACGCTCGGTGCCGCCAGCATCGCCAGTTCGCTGCCGCCCTCGATATCCTTGAATTGGCTTCTTATCATCTTGCCATATTCGCTGCCGGCAAACCTGCCCAGTTTCTCCAGGTATTGCTTAATTGAGATTTTTTGTTTTACCGCCGTTTTCTTTTTCCTTTTCGAACAATTTTTCTTTTTCGTTTTGAGCGCTGTTTTATTTTTTTGCCCGACGCCATAGCAGCGCTTAGCGTGTCCATATTAAGTCCACCTGAGAACAAACTCTTAAGCCCGCCGAAGCTACCGCCGCTAAGCGCCTTCATCATATCCCTGCTGCGCTTAAATGTCTTCACCAAGCCGGAGACATCATTAACTTCCACACCTGACCCTCCGGCGATTCGTCTTCGTCGCGACGAGTCTATCATCTCCGGCTCACGTCTCTCGGAAGCTGTCATCGAATGCACAATTCCTTCCATCCGCCGCAGTTCTCCATCGTCGAAGTCGAAATCCCCCAGTTGACTACCCATCCCGGGCATCATTTTGAGCATATCTTTCATACCCCCCATTTTTTTGACGGCCTGCATTTGCTTGAGAAAATCATCAAACCCGAAGCTGCCTTTGGCCATTTTCTTTTGCAGCTTCTCTGCCTCTTCAGCTTCGAACTGCTCCTGAGCCTTCTCCACCAGCGTTACAACGTCGCCCATCCCAAGAATTCTGCTGGCCATCCGCTCGGCGTGAAATTCTTCAAGTTTGTCTGTTTTTTCACCTACACCCACGAACTTGATGGGCTTGCCGGTCACCGCCTTTACACTCAGCGCAGCTCCGCCGCGAGCATCGCCATCCAGTTTCGTAAGGATAACGCCATCGAGCTCCAGCCGCTCGTTAAACTCCTTAGCTGAATTGACGGCGTCCTGCCCCGTCATCGCATCGCAGACTAAGTAAATCTGGTGGGGATTGACTGCCTTTGCTACCTCGGCTACCTCCGCCATCATCTCTTCGTCTATATGCAGTCGCCCCGCTGTGTCCAGAACCACTACATCGAAACCGTTCTTCTGAGCGTGCTTTACTGCGTTCTTTGCAACCTTGACCGAATTTCTACTCTCTTCACTGTAAACTTCCGTTTGTATTTGCTCGCCTAAAATGACTAACTGCTCGATAGCAGCCGGTCTGCGAAGGTCATCAGCCACCAGAAGGGGCTTCTTGCCCCTGGCAAGCAGGTATTTGGCTAACTTTGCGGCGGTGGTAGTTTTACCACCGCCCTGAAGTCCGGCCAGCATAATTACGGTAGGCCCGGGAGAGACAAAGTAGATTTTACTATCGACCGGCCCCATCAGCTCGGTCAGCTTATCGTTGACGATTTTTATCATAACCTGGCTGGGATGCAGACTCTTTATCACCTCAGCGCCGATGGCTGCTTCCGTAACATCCTTGCAGAATTTCTTTACCACATTGTAATGGACGTCCGCTTCCAGAAGTGCCTTGCGGACATCGCGCATAGCGTCTGAGATATTGGCTT
>CAZTWR010000022.1:0-15240 GCA_964618055.1 uncultured Pirellulales bacterium
ACCTGTGACCTCACGGGTGTGATCCGTGCGCTCTAACCAACTGAGCTAATCGCCCAAATTCAGCATATTAAAACCGCCGTCGGTGTTATTTGTCAAGCTTTAATGGCCGCTTTGCTCTATAGCAACAAAGTTAATTCGACCAAGCTTGACACCTTTTAGACTCACTATATTTTCTGCTGTTCTTTTGATTTCACCCACATGCCCTCGCAGCACAATTATCTCCAGACACTCGTGCTCATCCAGATGAATGTGCATAGCAGAAATCGTTTGTAGGAGGTGTGAATGTTGCAGGCCGATTAGTTTTCCCATCAGCTTAGTTGAATGATGGTCGTAAACCAAAATTACAGCGGCGACCGCCTGGGCTTTTGGATTGCTCAGTTGTTCATTACTTAGCTGCTGGCGTACAAGGTCGCGTATGGCCTCGGAACGGCTCTGATAGCCCTGTTTGGCAATCAGTTTATCAAACTTCGAAAGCAGCTTCTTATCCACCGACACCCCTATTCGCTCAACCTGACTCATTTTTGTTCTCCTGTGACAGCAGCTGGGCCAATATGCCAATTTCTGACCGCTTAAAGGCTATTTTATCCAATAAAATTTTTTTTGAAAGAATCAAATTTTTTTGTTGATAGAGTAGCACGATTTCTATATTCTTATGTTTGGTAGCACGATTTTAAGCTTTTTATGCGCAAACTCAAAATCGAAATATTAACTTTTTTTGGAGGATTCAGTTATGGAAAGCTCGAATGTAGGAAAGATATCTACCTGTCTGGTAATGTCGCTGTTTGTTTTGAGCAGTCTTGCTTATGGCGATACTCACCAACACGTTCAGTCTATTGATGAGGACGGCTACGGCACTCATCCGGACCTGCAGACTACCAACAAAGTTTGGGTCGAGGGAGTGGTTCTTAACCGGCCGGACTATATGTTGGATTCGACACCTGATTTTAATAACGCTGAGGAAACCTTGGGGGGGCAGTGGCAAATGTACATACAGGGCGACGCTGATGACCATGCCGGTACCGCCGTGTGGATGGGGCAAAACTATGCTAATATCTGGGGCGGTGTTGGTATGTACACCGACCCAAACTGGACATACGAGTTATATCGGCTCAGTCACGACCCCTGCACAGCTCACGAAATAAGGCCGGGCGACAAAATCAGGGTTACGGGTTTGCTGAAATTCTATAAAGGAAAAACAAATATCAATGAGCGGCACAATGCTGGACCTGAAAATGATTTTAGTATTGAGATATTAGAGCCAGCGGTGGGGCTTCCCCAGCCGGAAGTTGTCGCGATGAGCGAGCTAAAAGATGTCAACGACAATTACATTTTTGACCATACGCGCCAGACCGGCTGTGAGTACTACCAAGCACGTCTGATACGAATTAACGACGTCAACATTGTGGACTGCGAAAACTGGGGGCCTGATGACCCCGGAGAGTTTCAAACGCTAACAATCCAAGACCCCAGTGGCCGAACACTACCGCTAAAGCTTGGCATAGGGCCCGGTTTTACAGAATTTGAGTGTCTTTCAGGTCAAATTGACGTCATTGGTATCTTAGACCAGGAAAGCTCTGATATGTGGGTTTGCAAGGACGGTTACCGCATCTGGGTGGTTAATTATGATGGCAACGGCAAAGTACTTACAGACTTCGGTTTCCCGAAGAATCGTCTGCCGGGAGACATTAATCTGGATGGTAAGGTTGACTTCCTTGACTTTGCCGAATTTGCAAATGACTGGCTTAAGGAGCACCCTGAAGGCACCTAATAGTCTACAATTTAATAACCACACAAAAGATATAATAGAATTGTTCTTAGGCAACTGTACAACGAAGCGCTGAGAACATCTATATCCAAGGACCGCTTATGAGGTGCAAAAAGGCCTTCACGCTAATAGAGCTCCTAATAATTATCGCCATTATTGCGATGTTAATGGCCATTTTGATGCCTGCACTCGGCCGGGCTCGCGAACAGGCCAAAATTGTCGTGGTCAACGCTGAGCTTTATAATATTGGCATGGTTCTTGAGTCTTATGGAATGGACAACAGAAATAAATTTCCACCTACACGGGCTGACTGTAATCCCTCGGCTCGCAAACACGTTTATGCGCTACCGCAGGAGTTGGTAGATCAGGGCTACTTACCCAAAGGCGAGATAGGCAAAGTGCGCTTTGCTGAGATTGAGGATAGATTTAACCGGGGCTGTGCCTACAAGTACATTGCAGCTGGTCCGGTATATGATTACCATGGCACACCTTTCGGAAATCAGCATCTATATATACCTGAGGGTTTTCCTGACAGTACGAAAACGAATTTAATCGAGTACGAAAATCCCATTACATCCCCGATAAAATGGGTTCTTTTCAGTTTGGGCCCAAGATACGACATAGAAAGCCTTGAGCATAAAAGTTTTCCGATTCACAAAGGATTTCCTATCGCAAAAAAATTCTGGTATTCACCAGAGAAACGTCAAGGTGTTATAACCCGGATGCGCCTGAAAAAAGGCCGACATATCGGCTCATTTGAGCCTGAGAGGTAAGCATAAAAAAACAATTTGGACCATTATATTGAAAGGGCTAAACATGAAGAGCGGCCAACTAAAAACAAGAATTGTTAGACTTGTTTTTGCGTGCCTTGCTGTCAGCATATTCATCGAAGGATGTGCGACGAACCACGAAGGTTTTATGGCCTCACCAGAAAAGGTTTGCATCATAGATTTGAAAAATGATACTGAATATCAAAAGCTCCTGGGCGGCAGGCCGCAAACAAGTGGAATGCGTTCGGGCAAGGTGTATTTGCAGCCAGGTGAGACCTGTGGCAGGCACAGTACTGAACAACACGAGGAAATGCTTGTTTTCCTGTCAGGCAAAGGAACTGCTTTAATCGGCGAGGAAGAATCACCCTTTGAAGTCGGCCAGGGGAAAATATCCTACATACCGCCATATACGATACATAACATTAAGAACACAAGCACTGAACCTCTTGTTTACATCTACTGCGTTGCTCCCGTGCAGTTGGGCGCCAAAGACCGTCCCGCTCACGAGGAGCACCATCATTAAAATAGTTGCAGGGAATCGTTTGCGCACTGTAAATATTGTGGTTATCGCCGCCCCAATACGGTATGGTCCTAGGCGTGAAGGCCCAAATGAGTTTTTAAGTGCTACAATTTTATATGGGTGAACAAAAAACAAAGTTAAGCAATAAAGTAATTAGGAGAATTTTGTTATGCATATGGCCAACGAATTACTGTCGGTTCCTGTCGCCGCAGGAACGCTCGCAATAGCCGCCGCCAGCCTGGGCTTTATCTGCAGAAAGCTCAGGCACATTATCACCTCGGATAAACTTGCTCTGATGGGTATTTTGGGAGCGTTTGTTTTCGCCGCACAAATGGTAAATTTCCAGCTTCCCGCAATGCCTGGAACAAGTGGACATATGGTCGGAGCGGTCCTTTTAGCAATCATATTAGGCCCGCACGCCGGTGCAATAGTCATCTCTTCGGTCGTGATTATTCAGTGCCTTATCTTCCAAGATGGCGGCCTCTTGGCGCTCGGATGCAACCTCATCAACATGGCTATTGTGCCCAGCTACCTCGGTTACTTCTTATACAAAACGGCTACAGCCGGGCCGTTCGGCCCTTTACGCGTATACATCGGTGCCATCCTGGCCTGTGTGATTGCCATTGAAGCAGGCGCGGTCCTTGTTCCAATACAAGCTGCGCTCTCACATATCTTGGCAGTGCCATTCTCAACTTTTCTGATAACAATGCTCGGTGTTCATTTCCTGGTCGGTCTCGTTGAAGGCCTCGTCACGGTAGCAGTATTAGGATACCTCCAGCAGGTCAGACCAGACATCGTTCTAACTTCTCTTTCAGGCAAAGTCAGGTTAAGTAGAAAAGCGGTACTAATAACGTTGGTTATCTTTACTGCTGTTATCGGTGCAGGACTTTCTTTACTTGCCTCCGGCCTGCCCGATGGCTTGGAGTGGAGCTACGCCGAAAGGCCGGACCAGCCGGATTTCGAACCTGCAGTAGCCAATCAAGACCACAGAATCGCTGCGGTCGATGACTTCCAATCAAAATATTCACCGCTGCCTGATTATTCTATTAGAACCTCAAAGCTGGGAGAAACCCTTGGGCAAGAGGCCGAAACCGCCGCCGGCTGGACCAGCTTCGCAGGCGTCGTTGGTGCCGCTTTAACAATGGCATTCATCTGGCTGACAGCGAGAATTCTGCGAAAAAAAGAATCGACAGAACCGTAACACCCCACCTATACTAAACAATGAGACACCACATATGCACCACGCACATATAGACAAATTTGCCTATCAGGATTCGCACGTACATCGGCTGGACAGCAGAGTAAAGTTTATAGTTGTGCTTGTCTTTACCGCTGTGGTTATTTCTCTGCCTGCAACCTCTTTGAGTATCTTGGCCTGTTATGCTATTGGCCCTTTTGCCATCCTTGTACTGGGCGGAATTCCGCTAAGATTTGCCTTAAAACATATATTGGTGGTCAGCCCATTTGTTTTAGTCCTGGCCTTGAGCTGCCCCCTATATGATAAGACTCCTTTCGCTATGGCCTTCGGGCCATTTACCTGGCAGAGCTCATTGGGCTGGATGCGCTGTTTCACCATTCTCGGAAAATTCATCGTTACAATGTTGGCTTTGATAGCCTTGGTCTCGACCACGCGATTTAACGATTTACTCACCGGCCTGCAGCGACTGGGGCTGCCGAAGTTGCTGATTATTCAGCTTGGCTTTCTATACCGCTATATATTCTTGCTTATCGACAGGGCACATCACATATTGCGTGC
The DNA here is from genome assembly GCA_964618055.1 of uncultured Pirellulales bacterium. Lineage (GTDB taxonomy): Bacteria > Planctomycetota > Phycisphaerae > Sedimentisphaerales > Anaerobacaceae > CAYYFT01. The sequence continues at coordinate 4,812 of CAZTWR010000022.1, forward strand.
AAGGGCAGGCAGAAAACTAAAAAACCTCGGCGCTAAAATTGAACTGAAAACCACAGCCGCTATGCTCGGTTCCTTATTCATTCGCAGTATCGATACCGCCGAGCACATAAACATTGCAATGCAGGCCCGCGGCTTCGACAGAAAATGGCGAACCATTTCGAGATTGCAGGTTCGCAGCTCCGATTTACTTTTCGCCGCAATCACTGCGCTTTTCCTGCTCGGACTGCACTTTCTTGTAAGACCGCTTTTACATTAGGAGCCTTTGGTGTCGAAAGCAATTGAAATAGAAAATTTGTCGTACAAATATCCTGACGGCACAGCCGCTCTCGGCAACATAACCATCAGTGTCGAACACGGCCAAACCCTTGCCCTGATAGGGCCCAACGGAGCAGGTAAATCAACATTGCTGCTTGCAATGGCTGGGTTTATAAAAGGCACTGGAAAAGTGCTGATTGACGGATTGCAAATCAACAGGAAAAATCTAAAGAAGATTCGCACTTCGCTCGGCGCCTGCCTCGAAGACCCTGACGACCAGTTATTTATGCCTACTTTGTTCGATGATGTGGCATTCGGCCCATTGAATATGGGCCTTGAAGCCAAACAGGTAAAGACCCGCGTCGCCGATGCGCTGAAAACCGTCGGCTTGGCCGATATGGCTGACAAAGCGCCACATCATCTCTCTGCCGGACAAAAAAGGGCTGCCGCAATTGCAACTATCCTCTCGATGTCGCCAAAAATTATTACCCTCGACGAACCTGACGGCAGCCTCGACCCGAGAAACCGCAACAATCTTATAAAGCTGCTCGCCGATTTGCCCCAGACCCTGATAATAGCAACCTCTAATATGGATTTTGCAGCCGCAGTTGCCGACCGGGCCGTCCTTCTCGACAATGGCTGCATTATCGCCGACGGCGACGCTGAAAAAGTAATGTCGGATTCGAAACTGATGACCGAACATGGCCTGGAAGTGCCCGCGAAGCTCAGGAAGTAACAATTAAACCGCAAACCCGTGCTGTTTTAATCCCTCCTGGTTATATAGATTACCTGCTCAGCAAACAAATTCGGTGCGAATCTTACCGGGCTAAGGCGCGCTTTACTCAGTGGAATCTTCTTTTCTACTTTGACCCCGAGCTTCTCGCAGAACTCGTCGAAATCCTTCAGCGACAAAAAGTGTATGTTCTGCGAATCGTGCCAGTCGAAAGGCAATTGCATCGTTACCGGCGCTTTGCCGAGAAAGAATAGTTGCGCTCTGCACCGCCAGTGTGCAAAGTTAGGAAAGCTGACAATCACCTTCTTCCCGACTCGAAGCAATTCTTTGAAAACCTTCTCAGGTTCTTTTACTGTCTGCAGCGTTTGTGACAGTATCACATAATCGAAGCTCTTATCAGCATGATTCTCCAGACCACGTTCGATATCGTGCTGGATGATGGACAACCCCCGATTTACACAAGCTAAGACAAGCTCCTGCTGAAGCTCAATACCCCTGCCCTTTATGTTCTTGTCTGCCGTAAGGTTCGCAAGTAATTCTCCGTCTCCGCAGCCGATATCCAAAACCGTGCTGTCCGATTCTATTAGCGATTCAATCAGCTCGTAGTCAACACGTGCCCGGTTGGCCTGCATTTCGTATTTTGCCTCTTGTATTTTATATCCCGCCTCACGCTTTACCCCTGGCTGATGTGTGGCATCGAGAAAACCGCCGAGGAATGAACCGAGTATCTCAGGCTCCAGCAGAAATGCATCGTGGCCATAATCCGAGGCAATATTACAAAAACTTACGTCTTTGCCGCTGCCGACCAGGGCATTAACTATATCCTCTGATTGTGAAGGCGTATAGAGCCAGTCACTTGCGAAACTGATTACAAGGAACCGTGACTTCGTGTTTGCAAAAGCCTTCTCTAACGACCCGTAATCTTTTTTAAGGTCGAAATAATCCGCCGCCTTGGTTATATAAAGGTAGCTGTTGGCGTCGAATCTTTCCACGAAGCTTTGCCCCTGATAGTCCAGATATGTCTCAACCGCAAATTCACTATTGAAATCGTAACTGTAGCTCTCGGCGCCTCGCAGCTTCCGCCCGAATTTCGCACGCATACCCTGTTCCGACAGATACGTTATATGACCAATCATTCGCGCGATAGCCAGACCTCTGTCCGGACCTTTTCCGCCGTGATACTGTCCATCGGAAAAATTAGAATCTGCCAGTATCGCATTTCGCCCTACTGTATCAAACGCTATCGACTGGGCGCCAAGATGCGTCGTCGTCGCAATCGCTATCGCCGATTTAACAAAGTCAGGATATGCAATCGCCCACTGCAAAACCTGCATCCCCCCTATCGACCCACCGATTACACCCAAAAGCCCTTTTATCCCCAGCTTATCCAGCAGCAGCTTTTGCACCTTGACCATATCTGCAATAGTTATAATTGGAAAATCCAGCCCGTACGCCTTGCCCGTCTCTGGATTAATCGAGCTTGGCCCTGTCGTTCCGCTGCAGCCGCCTAAAAAGTTCGAGCAAATAACAAAATACTTATTTGTATCGATTCCCTTGCCGGGACCGACCATAACATCCCACCAGCCGGGCTTCCTGTCATCAGGGCTGTTTACACCGGCAACGTGAGCGTTACCGCTCAGAGCGTGGCAAATCAAAACAGCATTATCCCCCGCCTCGTTAAGCTCGCCGTACGTCTCGTAGGCCACATCGATAGGCCCTAATCTCTTACCGCATTCCAGTTCCAGCGGCTCGTCCTGCTCGACAACTCGTATCGTCTCCGTCCTGACGATACCTACTGAATTTTCTCTAATCTCTGCCATAGCTAAGTTTAAGTATACACAAAAACTTCTCCCTGTAAAGCACAACAGTAAATCAAACTACCTCAACAAACCCCCACTCAGCAGGGCTGTTGTTAATGACATTTTCTGCCTCAAAATTGTCAAAAAAACTTGACACCGTAAAACACCATCTATAGATTATATCCTAAGTGGCTGCAATGCCCGAATGCTGGGGCGGACCCAAACGAATACATTTAGCGAAAGGAACTATAAAATGGCAAAGAGGAGAAAAACCGCAAAAAAGAAAAAAGTCATAAAGAAGAAAAAAGCTACAAAAAGGAAGAAAGCCCCAAAACCATGGACAACCCGCGAAGTCAATCTGCTCAAAAAGCTTTTCCCGACCAACCCAACCTCTAAAATAGCTGCTCAGCTCAGACGCAAAACCGATGCGGTAAAGAAGAAAGCTTCCAGAATGGGGCTTCGAAAGTCAAAGAAATACCTAAAGTCTATCGGCAGGGCCTAAGCGATTCACAAACTTTTCTTCCCGCTTCTACAACCTTAGCCGAGCCGTTTGGATAACCCGATATTATCGAGCACGTCTATTCCATGCCCACCCAACTATCCCTGCCATCCCGAACGCAGCAATCTATATTTAGCCCGTCCCAGTGCCGTTGTCACTCCTGCGAAACTTGTCCTGAGCAAAGCCGAAAGAGCAGGAATCTACTTCATCATTCTAAATTCGTTATTAGATACTCCTTACTCTTCTTCCTCAGCCACCACCTCCTTTTCTATTTCTCGTGCTTTCTGATAGGCCTGCTCGGCCTCTTCCAACCGACCTCCGGCTTTCAACAAATCGCCTAACTCGTTATAGCTTTTAGCTAAGCGAGCTCTGTATTCGGGGACATTGGGAAAATCAGAGACCAGCTTGTCAAGATGCTCAACTATCGACTCACCACGTGCCTGATACAGCTCGATTGCTGCGGAATAGTCAAGCACTGCCTCGTCGTACTGTTTTAGACCAATCAGGTACACATTGCCACGCCTGAGGTACGCCCCAGCGTCTTCGGGGTTGGTTTCAATCGCACGAGTATATAGTTGCAGCAATTCCTTGCAGACGGCCTCGGCTCGGTCGAATGCTTCGTTTGCTTTCTGCCTATAATTAAGTCTTTCCAGCCTGCAGCCAAGTTCGGCCAGGTCTGTGGCCAAGCGAGACCGCAAAGCAGGTGCATCAGGAAACTCTGCTACCAGTTTCTCAAGAAGCCCAACTGTCCACTTGCCCCGTGCCTCATACAGATCGAGCAGTCTGTCCAGAGAGCTCAGCGTGTCGGGATGTTCCGGACCTAATTCGCGAGTTTGTGTCACAAGGCTCTCGAGGAGCATCTGTTTCTGTTGCATGGGATTTGCCTGCTCAAACGGGACTGATTTGACCTGGACCTTTTGTGCCTGTTGCTTCCAGTGATCGCGCTTATATAGTTCGATACGCTCATCCAGAGACATGCTGGAATCACCTGGATAGTCCTGCTCTCGCCAGGGAAAAGCAGGTAGAATAACAGCGTCATGGCCCTGGCCGACCGCAATCAATCTGCCATCCGGGCTGATAGCGAGTGACGGGTCACGACACATAGCGAAACTAAAGGTGATAAGTTCCCGCCCTGTCTTCACGTCCCAGATCTTAGCTACGGTGTTTCGGCTTGCCGTAACGAGGCGCTTGCCATCCGGGCTGAAAGCCACTACGCTTACCATCTCACTATGACCCTCAAGAACAGTGAGTTGTCGCCCTGTACTAACCTCCCATATCCTGGCAGTATTATCATAACTTCCGGAAGCAAGGAACATTCCGTCGCTGCTGAAGGCAAGTGCTTGGACCATTTCTTCGTGATTTATCAAATCCTTGAGCACTTTCCCTTTTTCGACGTCCCAGAGCTTCGCCATGCCATCCTTTGACCCGGTTGCTAAGACCTTGCCGTTTGGGCTGAACGCCGCCGAGTAAATTTCTCCGTCACAAGGAAGTGTATGCAAGGTTCGCCCCGCGGCCACCTCAAACACTCGGGCCAACCAGTCCTCAGTTCCGACGGCCAACAGCTTCCCATCTGGACTAAACGCAACTCCGTGGACGTGGCTATCGTGGCTCAACGGCTCGCCCAGTGCTTTGATTGTCGTTGTGTCCCAAAGATGAACCGTCTTGCCCGAGATAATAGCCCCGACCTTCCCGTCAGGACTGATGGCACCAAGTGTAGTACCGCTTTGCCTCAGTACCACCTCGGTGCGGTGCGGCTGGTAGGTCCTCCAAATCCGGGTCATTTCACCTCCAGAACTGGCAAGGAGCTTGCCGCCCGGACTAAACGCCACACTCAGCACACTTGCTTGGTGACGCAATGGTTGGCCGTAGGATTGGCCGCTTGCGACTTCCCACAGCCGCACGGTCTGGTCCGCCGATCCACTGGCCAGTAGTCTCTGGTCTCGACTGAATGCGACTGCACGGACAAAGTGTTCGTGAGGCAATCGCTTGCCGTGCGGTTTGCCGGTCACCGTGTCCCAGAGCCATGCCGCCCGGTCGCTCGTCGTCGCGGTGGCCAGCAACTTCCCATCCGGACTAAATGCTAAGTCATCCGAGTAAAATAGGTGCTGCAACCGCGTGTGGAGCTTCCCGGTGTCCGTCTTCCAGAGGCTGTCAATCTGGTGGGCGTGGGCCAAGATTGCCAGCAGCTTTCCGTCCGGGCTAAACTCAACCTTCATTACCCTTCCCCTATGCCGCAAGGGCGTCCCGTGAGGTTGTCCAATGGCAATCTCCCAGAGCTGTACAATTCCATTTTCCGATCCGCTTGCCAACAACTTCCCATCGGGGCTAAACGCAACCGCCCAGACCCCCGTCTCGTGTCGCAGCGGCTCTCCATACGTCTGGCCGGTGTCCGTTTCCCACAGTTGGACGGTCCCATCGAGCGAGGCTGTTGCCAGCAGCTTTCCATCGGGGCTGAACGCCGCCGACCAGTAAGCTCTAATCAAACCCCAGTGCAACTTTGACAATTTGCGCGTGCCATCATCCTGGCGCAGAATCGGGCTTACCGGCTTACCCGTAGCCGTATCCCACAGCCGCGTTGCCCCCTCCACCGAATGCGTGGCCAGCAGCTTGCCATCCGGACTGAACAGCACCGCAGAGATAATCTTATCCTCCACGAGCGGTAATAGGGGGCTGTGGGGCTCGCCCGTCGCCGTGTCCCAAAGTCGTGCTGTCTGGTCATTCACGGTAGCCAGCAGCCTCCCCTCTGGACTAAAAGCCAGGTTATTCGCACCGGGCAGGACGTGAACCAATCGCCCCGACCACAACTCATATGCAATGGCCCACAGCCGAGCTGCCGAATCCCGCAGGTCTGGAATCTCCTCAGCGGTCATCCGCGCATCGAGAAGGTCCAGCAGCCCCACACCATCGCCGTCGCCCAGGAGTTTGGCACCACGCTCGATTTGCGACCTCGCTAACAGGCGCTGCGCCCGCAGTCGCTGCTGTTGTGCGATGCTTTCAGCCTGCTCAGCAACGTCGCGGGCGGCCACTGCCTCAGTGCGCGCAGCAGCCTCTTTCTCGCGTGCCTGCTCAGCCATAACCCGTGCGGCGGACTCCTTTTCGCGTGCCAGCTCAGCCTGAAAGTACAGCGTGGTACTAACAACCAGGCCAGCCACAATTGCTGCCAGCACGACGGCAACTGCCGTTACCGTTGTACGGTTGCGTCGGGCGAACTTACGCAGGCGGTAAACCGTGCTCGGCGGACCGGCAATTACCGGCTCATCACCGAGATGCCGCCCGATGTCTTGTGCCAGCTCATTGGCTGTCTCGTACCGGCGGGTTCGGTCTTTCTCTAGCGCCTTCATCACAACCCAGTCCAGGTCGCCGCGGACGATTCTACGCAACTCACTTGGCTGAACACTACGGTGTTTGGCAATATCAGCCAGAGTGTCACCAAGGGTTTTTAAGCGTGTTGACGGCTTGGACGGCTCGTCTTCACGGATGATTCTGCGGATTTCATCGTAAGCAGCGATGCGAAGCTCTTCCGCTTCAAACGGCGTGGTGCCGGTAAGAAGCTCGTAAAGCAAAACACCAAGCGAGTAGATATCGGTGCGCGTGTCAACGTCCAGCCCGCTCATCTCCGCCTGTTCAGGACTCATATACTCCGGCGTACCTATAAACTGCTGGTATTCGGTAAACACTGTTTTTTCGGTGAGACGCTGCTGGGTCGCCTTGGCGATACCAAAGTCGATTATCTTGGACACCGGCTTGCCGTCATGCAGTGTAATCATCACATTCGAGGGCTTGATGTCCCGATGGATGATTCCTTTTTGATGTGCGTGCTGAACTGCCTTGCACACGTCGATAAACAATTCCAGCCGCTGTCGTGTGTCGAGACTGTTTTTATCGCAATACTCGGTGATAGGTATACCCTTTACCAGCTCCATCACAAAGTAGGGCCGGCCCGTATCGGTCGCACCAGCATCGAGCACTCTGGCGATGTTGGGGTGATCCATCATCGCCAGTGCCTGACGTTCAGCTTCAAAGCGGGCGATGACCTGTTTGGTATCCATGCCGAGCTTGATAATCTTAAGCGCAACTCGACGGCGGATGGGTTCTTCCTGCTCAGCCATATAGACCACACCAAAGCCGCCTTCACCTATCAATTGAAGCAGCTTGTACCGGCCGATTCTCGTACCGGGTCCTTCGCTCAGCGGCCCGGCATCAAGCGTGCTATTTGTACCGCCCGGCGGCGACCTAAGAAAACTGTGGCCTGCTGCGTAGTGAGCTTTAAGCAGCTCCTCCACCTCCTCACGCAATTTCTTGTCATCGCCACAAGCCTCATCAAGATATGCGTTCTGTTCTGCCGCCGTCTTCTTTTCAATAGCTGCGCAAAATATCTCTTTCACGTCTAAGCGCTTTGCATCCATTGTTTCCTTCCTTTATTACTGCTCCACTATACAGTGCGATGTGGCCAATCCAGAAGCGCCAAAAAAATGAATTTTTTAGAAAAATTTAACTTTGGGGCCTTTGTTCGCTCTTGTTGATTTCTTTATAAAGCCATGCACGGGCGTATGCCCAATTTCTGTCGGCTGTGCGATGGGGGATTCCCAGAATCTCGGCTGCTTGCTCCATTGTCAAACCTGCAAAAAAGCGCAGTTTTATAAGCTCAGCTGATACCTTGTCCTCATTGGAAAGTTTCTCGAGTGCTTCATCTAATGCGATAAGGTCATCTGAAGGCATCTCACTGGCCACATCTGCCGCATCCAAATTCACTCTCTTCCAGCCTCCTCCATGTCTAATCCGTTTCTTACGCCGCGCATTTTCAATAAGAATACGCCGCATGGCCTCAGCCGCGGCGGAGAAGAAATGGTGGCGACCGCTCCATCTCTGTTCCTCGCTGCCAACAAGCCGTAGGTATGCCTCGTGTACAAGCGCCGTCGCTTGCAGCGTTTGACCAGGTAATTCTTTGCTAAACCGTTGAGCAGCAAGCTGACGCAGCTCCTGATATACTAATGGAAAAAGCTCATCCACGGCACGAACGTCGCCGCGTTCAATGGCAGCCAAAATACGCGTAACCTCGCTCATACGCTTTCCCCATTGCGAATGCGCATTATCTCCGCACCTTTACGAAATTGTCCGAAAGCAATGGACTTCAGAATTCGGCAAAATAACAAAACTTCAAAACAAGCCCAAAAAAGGCCTTGATTCTGCTGCGAATGGCCTATACTATATTAACCAATCGATATTATGTCAAGACAATCGCGGATTTTGCTATTGTCGCGAGGAGTTGCAATGGCTTCTATTATCGTAGCAACTGGAACCCAAAAAGGCGACTATTACCCACTTGGCCGGCGGACAAATGTCATCGGCCGGGATGAGGCCCTCCTAATCCAGATACTTGATGAGCATGTCTCCCGTAAGCACATGCAGGTCCGTTTCGACAAAGACAAGGGACGCTACTCTGCAGTCGACATGGGCAGTAAACACGGCGTCTTAATCAACGGTATTAAAATCGACAAAGAGACCGTCTTGAACGACGGCGACTATATCACCATCGGGCGAACTACTCTCTTGTTTACGCTAAAAGACTTCGAAAATCGCGAAAGCGCGCTGTCCCACTTTAAGAAAGTCGGTGAGCGAATGCGGCCTACAGTCATTGATTGAGTCAGAAAACTGGGTTAATCCAGGCCGCGATTGTTCCATCTTGGCTTATTCAGCCAAAACGCAGTCCCCGTCTAATTTTTCTTCGTGTTTTTTGTGCCCCTTCGGCTTCGCTCAGGGCATGCTTTTCGTGGCTTAAAAAATCCTGTTATCCTGTCTAAAAACTTTGTGCTAATTCGTGTAAATTCGTGGTCAAATTTCTCTCTGAACTATGAACTACCAACCACGAACTCGCCGCGCAATCAAATGCGCAGGGGTCTACAAAATTTTTGAATATTTTCGAATATCTTTGAACGTTTTGTATCAATTTTTGAATATTTCCATATAGTTTTCAAACGTTTTCGAATATTTTCGAACGTTTCTTTTAGAAACTTGCGCATTTGATTGACAAAAATCTCCCCCATTTTAACACCAAAGGTTTGCCCGAAATTCAAAACACCCGCTCAGCAGCAAATACAACCGATGCAAAAGTCTTGACATCTGCCTCCGATAGCGTTATTTTCACCCCGTTAGAAAGTAAAACCCCGGGCGCCCACTCTGTTAGGGCTGGGACTTCTAACGGGGTAAACATAAAATTTCCACGGTATTTGTGTTTTTAATATCAGGAGTCCAAATTTGAGAGTTCTTTCAGGCATACAACCTTCCGGCAGGCTTCACATAGGCAACTTCTTCGGCGCAATGCGCCAGCACCTGGCGCTCCAGGCTGAGCACGATTGCTTTTATTTCATCGCCGACTACCACGCCCTTACCAGCAACCCAAAACCGGCTGACGTCGCTCAGCACACTCTTGATGTCACAATGGACTATATCGCCTTGGGCCTTGACACCGAAAAAACCGTTTTCTGGCGCCAATCCGATGTGCCCGAGGTTGTCGAACTCGCCTGGCTGCTTTCCTGCATAACCCCAATGGGACTTTTGCAGCGATGCACAAGCTTCAAGGAAAAAGTCGCCCAAGGCCTTAGCCCCAATCACGGCCTGTTCGCATACCCGGTTTTGCAGGCAGCGGACATCCTGATTTACAAATCCGACTTAGTGCCGGTAGGCGCCGACCAAAAGCAGCACATCGAGGTTACACGCGACATCGCAATCCGTTTCAATCACGCCTATGGCAAAGTCTTCACTGTGCCGAAAGAATATATCATCGAATCGGTAGCTGTTGTACCGGGCACCGACGGCCGAAAGATGAGCAAAAGCTATAACAATACTATCGAGATGTTTGAGCCGAAGGAAAGCGTCAGAAAAAAGGTTATGAGCATCGTTACCGACTCCACGCCGGTCAAAGACCCCAAAGACCCCGACAAATGCAATGTCTTTGCACTTCTAAAATTAGTTGCCTCTTCCGATGAGTTGGCTGAGTGGGAAAACAGATATCGCAGTGGCGGAATGGGATATAGCGAAGCCAAAAAACGTCTGGCTGAGCTGATAATAGATTATTTCAAGCCGTTCCGACAAAAAAGAACCGAACTCGAAAATAACATCGACTATGTCAAAGAAGTCCTTGCC
>CAZTWR010000023.1:0-15172 GCA_964618055.1 uncultured Pirellulales bacterium
CGTGGAATCCCAATGAGCATTAGTTTGCCGCCGGGTTTGAGCAACTCGACCGCCTCGTCGATTGTTTCCTGTTGACCTGCACATTCAAAGACAACATCCATTCCGGCTGGCTCCAGCTTCAAGATTTCTTTGACTATATCTTCTTTATTCGGATTTCCGACCCAGGTTGCACCGTTCTTTTTTGCTACTTCCACACGTTCCTCAATTTTTTCGGTTACATAACGGGCATTTGAATTTTCAGCCCTGGCACTAACCAGGCAGCTTAAGCCAATTGGGCCTGAGCCGAGTATCGCTATGTCCGTGTTTTTTGACAGGCAAGCTTGTTTAACAGCATATATACCTATAGCCAACGGCTCGCACAATACTCCCTCGGCAAAGGTGATTTTGTCATCGATGGGAAAGCAACAATCCTCGGGCATAACGATATACTCACACAAACAACCGTCTGCTTGGCCCGGGCAGCCAAGAAATTTTAGATTTCGGCAGGTATTCTTTCTACCTTGTTTGCATTGGTCGCAATTGTTACAAGCTATTGCGGGGTCGACGATAACGCCATCACCGACCTTGATGCGAGTAACCGCACTGCCGACAGCTTCAACCGTCGCAGCACATTCATGGCCGACTATAAAAGGATGCTCAACAATTTGTGAACCAATTCTGCCGGTCTCATAGTAATGTACATCTGAGCCGCAGACGCCAACTGTTTCAACTTTCAGTAGAACATCATCTTCTTCTTTTATGGTCGGCTCCGGCACATTAGCCATCTCCATCTGCCGGATACCAGTCAATACAATCGCCTTCACAAACTCTCTCCAAGAAAACATCAAACTTTTATAAACTGACAGCGCAAACTTCGTCTTTTCTTATGCCAATTAAGATATCATTTTATAGTAAAAAATCATAATAAAATTTGTTGAAAATAACCGCTGCATTAGCGAGTGCTTTCATCCAGGAAAAATATTGAATTGACATCCTATGAAAACCGGACATTTTGCTTGCTTTCTGACTTGACACACAACCAGCGCCAGATTAGTATGAGTCGGTAAAAGCAAGCTCTTGTCTTTATGGAGATATAACTACATAATGCAAATCGTATTGCCTAAGAAGTTACAACGAAGCATTCTTCTTGTCACTCTTTTTTGTACCGCATTTAGCTCATTGGTGTATGAACTGGTATGGAGCCGTGAGTTGTCCTATGTTTTCGGCAGTACAGCCCTGGCTGTCAGTAGCGTCTTGGCAGTATTTATGGCTGGGCTGGCCCTGGGAAGCCTTTACGGAGGTAAAATACTCGAAGCCAGACAAAAACCCTTTCGGTTTCTTGCTTTGCTTCAATGCGCAATTGGTATCAGCTGCATTTTGACACTCTCGGCTATTAAAGGCGTTTCCGGCTTGCAGAGTTATTCATTTGAATTGATGGGCGGACAAACCTTCTGGCTCAGAACTGCACTTTTTCTGCTAACATCGTGCGTTCTTATTGTGCCAACATTTCTAATCGGCGTTGCATTTCCATGTATTGTACAGCTCTACCATGCAAAACACAGCCTTGTAGGAGAGAGCGTAAGCCGTTGTTACTGGGTAGATACGCTTGGAGCTTCTTTAGGGATGCTGCTGGCGGCTTTTTTTATGGTTTCGACATTTGGCTTTTTTCGCACATCTGTTATAGGTTCAATACTAAACCTGCTGACAGGAATTCTTGTTTTCGCATTTCTACACAAAGCAGATGCGAACCTTGCCCCCTCCCCCTCAGCATCTGACCCGATAGAACAGCAGGCCAACGATCGGCTCAATGCAAAGGTAGTTTTTTTTCTGTTTTTCCTCTCCGGCTTTTCCGCGCTGGTTTTAGAGGTTATATGGGTCCGACACTGGGGATTAATCTATGGTAGCGGACTACACGCTTTTGCCATCGTAGTGGTTACCTTCCTGATGGGATTAAGCTTAGGCAGTCTGTTTTACAACAGATTCCTGAAAAAAGTCCGGAACCAGGTATTTTTATTCTGTCTTATAGAGCTGAGTCTTGGTGTCACAGCAGCTGTTATCACAGCCCTTTTCCCTTATATCGAAAGCACCTTTATGAAAATCTACTATGCGATGGATAGCTACCACGCATTTATTATAACAATGAGTCTGGTTTGCTTTTCTATTCTGCTGGTCCCAACCATGCTTATGGGTATGACATTACCGACACTATGTGCAATAAACGTCTCTGAGTACCATATAGGCAAGGATTTCGGCAGACTCTATGCAGCAAACTCCTTTGGCGCCCTTGCAGGTTCCTTTTGCGCTGGCTTCATAATCATCCCGGCATTAGGAATATACCACAGCTCGTTCTTAGCAGGCGGAATTTATGTGTTCATTGCTTTTGCGTTTTTATTTAGTTTCTCTGAATCCGGTATTTCTCAGCGTAAAGCATCAACGATTTTCATTGGGATACTAATATTTACCGCTGTGGTTTTTTCGGTTCTTTATAGGCCGAACCACCTCTATACCGGTGTGTTCTATACCGGCACAGTGTACAAAGAACAGGATTATCAGCAATTTGTCGAAAGGCGGAAGAACGCAAAGCAATTCCTACGGTACATTAGAAACGGGGTGTATGGTCAAGTAACAGTTTCGGGTACAGCTGAAGGTATGCTTATAAGAACCAACGGAAGAATTGATTCAGGAACCTCCGGAGACCTTGTTTCATACCAGAGCTTGTTGGGCCATATCCCAATGATTATTCATGAAAAGCCGTTCAATTTGCTCAACATCGGCTTAGGAGGCGGCTGGACTGTAAGAGCTGCTGTTACGCATCCCGCCCTTAAGTCGATTGACTGTGTTGAAATCAATCCTCTTATCGTTGAAGTTAATAAGAGTGTTTTCCATCCTTATAACAATGATGTTATTAATAACTCAAAACTTAACATTATAATCAACGATGGACGCAACTATGTTGCGCACACCAAAAAGACCTACGACGTAGTTGTTTCGGAACCTACCGATTTATCTTCCAGCGGGATTTCGGCACTTTTTACCAGGGAATTCTACGGATGTGTTCACAACATTTTGAATGAGGGCGGAATATTATGTCAATGGTTTCCCCGTTATGAAGCTGTCGAAAGGGACTACAAAATCGCCCTTAATACTATTAAGGACGTTTTTCCTTATGCCTGCGAATTCGACATGTCAAGAATCACCCATGACGAATACTATCAATCTTTCCTAATCGTGGCGTCCAAAAAACCTGTCGATATTAACAAAAAGCTTCAACGGCGGAAACCCCCGCGTCAAGGCGAACCAAAAGAATATCGTTCTTATCTCCAATCTCTCATTCGTATCGTGGAAAAATCGTTCAGCAGGGATAACGAAGATTTGGAGGCTTATATTGCTGATGTGAATGAGCTGAATACCGATGATTTACCTGTGCTCGAATTCCACGCATCGAGAAGCCGGTTCAGAAAATTCAGGAGGGAATGATGGAAGCTGCCCCAACTGAAAAACATGCAAAACGCTGGATAGGTTGGCTGACTTTGGCACTAGGCGTACTGATACTTGTTTTGGTCCTGCTGCTGCTTCGTCTATCGGTGGTCACCGACTACTTTTACCACGCATTGGTTAAAGACCCGCCACGACAGATTCCCCCCGGCAAAAACATTGTATCACCGGCCGACGGCACCGTACTTTACGTCAAAAAGATACAAAACGGTGTCATACCCGAAGTTGTTAAAAAGGGCGTGGCTATCCCTCTTGAGGAGATGATAAAGAGTAATCTGTCTGGGCCAATAAATGAAGGTTACTTGATTGGCATTTATATGAATGTAGAGACTGTACATATTACCCGCGTGCCCGTTAATGGCACTTATATAAAACAAATAGTCTTCAATGGCCCTCATATGTCTATGGACGAGCAGGAAAAAGCCGTTATTTTAACCTCGATGATTCCTGGATTGGTAACAGTTAAGAAACTATTAGGATTGGACCCTTTTTCGATTGAAAAACACGGTGATTATATCCTCAAGAGCGCTCGTGAGACGTCTGTGTTCAAAGATGTCCGCGGAACATTTGTCTATGTCATTCGCATTGCCGATTATTGGGTCGGTAATATATTGACGTGGATAGAAGAAGGCCAAGAGGCCAAAAAGGGAGAGAAAATGGGAATGATAACATGGGGTTCGCAGGTCGACATCTATTTTGAGCACACCCCTGGCTTAAAACTTAATGATATAGAAGTAGGAGATTACGTTTATGCGGGTGAGACGATTTTGGCCTCTTACTAAACATAAGTTACTTTACGCCAATCTTGTTGTTTATGGCGCAATAATAGTTCTTGTGCTGGCATTTGATTGCAAACTTATATGGGCCCGAAAGACATTGTGCAGCTATGCGTTTTCCGGCAAACTACCACCCCCGGCAGAGGCATCATTAATTCAAGAGGCTATGGAGATTGTCAAAACAGGCGGGGATATCGAGCAGGCCCAGCGCCTGCTTGAGCGAGCATTGCAAATCGACCCCCATGGTCAAGCACGGTTATTGCTCGGTGCCTGTTATTTAGGTCAGGGCGATGAAGACAAGGCGCTGGAATACTATGATAGATACCGCTCGATAAATCCCTCTTCCATTGAAGTCTATATGGAAATAGGTAAGATTTTAGAAAAAAAACACAATAGCAAAGCACTTGACCGATTCCTTACAGACGGAATAGAGTATTTTCGTCGGCGCATTGAACTCTATAAACCTCGCTACGACTTTACTGTGCCGAAAGAATTCAATCTCAAGACATTGAAGGTTTATAACGAATCACAAGAAGCTCTGAAATATCTTGAGAAGATGCAGGAAAAATTAAGAGATTCAAAATAACAGTTTTTGGTTTTCATAAACCGCGTAAATTTAAGTTTACACCGGTCAGGAATGCTAATCATGGATAAGCAAGAGTTTGGTAGCGGCAGAATCAAGGTCAATGTGCTGACCATCTTGGCGATGCTCTCCGGATGCTGTGGCTTGGCCTATGAGGTCCTCTACGTAAGAGCTCTGACCGCGATTCTGGGTGACATGTTCTATGTGCATGCCGCCCTGCTGAGTACATTTTTAGTAGGGATTGGGCTTGGTGCCAAGCTGGCGCATAGATGGCTGCGCTGGCTTTGGGCGTTCGAGGTTCTAACAGGTCTTTATGCACTTGGGTTGCCCATTGCTTCGAAGTGGTTATCACAGCAGCCCGTCATGGTCCCTATCACTTCGAGTGCCTTGCTAACCATCCTGGCAACGATTGGCTTCATTTCGGTACCAAGTCTGCTCATTGGATTCAGCATCCCGCTGTTTAGCGCGTACATCAAAAATTGCTTACCTGAGCGCTTATCATTTCAGAATGTCTACAAGATTTATAACCTGGGGGCGGTTCTGAGCATTCTCGGAGTCGAGCTTGTTTTGATAAGACACTTAGGCATCAGCCGTTCACTTGCCACGATAGGAGCAATCAATCTGCTCAGTGGAGCTGTTCTTCTTCTAATGAGGGCAGCGCCGGCAATGCGACCGGCCGTAATTCCGAGAATCTTTCCGCAACGCTGTATAATCGCCCTCGCCATGGCCAGCTTTGGCAGCGCGGTCTTTCAAATGTTCTTTTTGAAGCTTTCTTACCTGGTCTTCTATCCCCATAGGGAGAACTTCGCCATTGGTCTTTCGGTCACTATGCTCGGCCTATTCATAGGCACCTGGCTGGTGTCGAAAGTACGGATACGTTTCGAAACCTTCCTCGTGCTGGCTTCCTTTTTCATTGGCTTCATCTACGTGAACTACCTTCCCATTCTGCGGTTTTTCGAGGCAACAACCCCCTGGTCAAAAGGCTCTGAGTTTCTGATTGTCGCTCACAAGCTGGCTTTCGGATGCCTCTTTGCGCTTGGTCCGATGATACTTTTCGGCGCCCTTATTCCTGCACTGATGCGCACCGAGAGCGAAGTAGCCACAGAATCCGGCCATCTTCTGTGGGTCTCAAGCCTGGCTAATGCCGCAGGATATCTGGTTTACGTATTGATTGGCCACCCCCTGCTGACCAATGGTACCATCCTCGCTCTGATTGCCGGTGTTATGCTGGCTGCAAGCCTGCTGGCTGCCGGATTCCGCTGGTCAAAAGTCCAGGGAGCTTTTGCTACGGGCGGTATTGTTCTGGCGGCCCTGTTGATTTTGCACTGGCAGGAACGAAACTTCTGTCTGGCACATTGGGTTAATGAGCTCAAGCCTAAGGATGATGTAATCATATTCAAAAGTGGGGCCGAAAGCGCTACGCTGGTCCGTGCTCAGAGAATATTCAAACACAAGGCCGTGGGCGCCAGCGGCGTTAGTGAGAGCGAGGACAAAAACGATATATGGGAAGACGTATGGATCTCCTACAACGGACATCCGAGTATTACTGTTCAACGTAATGGGGTTATCAACTTTGCGGAGCTGGCGGTTGGTATCATTCCCGCCCTCAGCGCCCCTCGTCTCGACAGGGTGCTAGTCATTGGGTTCGGCACAGGTGTCACCGCAGGTGCGACCTCACAAGTCTTCAGAGCCACCGATGTGGTTGAGATCAATAACGCTTTTTACAAGATGATGTCTTACCTTAGCCATGCGAATTTTGATATTGAACACAATCCGTCGGCCACACTACATCTATCCGACGGGAGGGCTTTCTTAGTTGGCAAAGACCAAACCTACGACGTCATTATCAGCACGGTTTCTGCTCCGACCTACTTCTCTGCCTCCAAGATTTATACGGTGGATTTCTACAGCCGGGTAAAAAAATCCCTCAAGCCCGATGGCACATTCTCCGCCTGGATCTCGGTGGCTGATATGTCTGGAGCAGGGATGATGACCATCCTTTCAGCCCTACGGCGCAACTTCCGTTACTGTGAACTTCACATTATGAGGGCGCAATATTATCTGGTGACGTGCTCAAACCGTCCCATCCGCACGTATAGGCGATTCAGCGAACTTATGCCGACTAACCACAGCCTAACCAGGCAGCTGCAACTTGGCTTGCCCGGTTTAGACCTTGACGAATTCTTTGAAGACATACTATTAAGCGAGAACATATTCGACCACTTTACTCCCCAAGTCCTCCAGGAGAATACCGATGACTATCCCGTCCTCGAATTTATGGTGGTCCGGAGCCAGCAACTAAGAAAGATGGGAAAAGACCCATTCACGGAAAACGAAGATTTGTTAAACATCGACGCGGTCCGGGAACAAGATGAGTTCAAAGATGTTGGTAGATTTGCTCGTAGGGCGATTGTGTTTTGGAGATTAGGTTCGCAATACTACGAGAAGAACTTCCAACCAATCCTTCTGAGAGAGCCGAACATTGCATCTGAGTTTCTTATGGAGGCCGCTGAGTATAAGATAATCGACGGCAAACCCGACAAAGCCATCGACATGCTTACCACAGTTCTGCGAATCAAGCCCGACTCAGCCGAGGCACATAATAAGATGGGCAGCGCACTTGCAGCACAGGGTAAACTCGACGAGGCAATCAATCACCTTCGCAAGGCACTAAAAATCAAGCCCTGCTTTGCCCAAGCACATTACAACCTGGGTAATGTGCTTGCATCACAGGATAAGCTCGACGAGGCAATCCAAAACTTCCGACAGGCCCTTGCCTGCAATGAACAGTCCGAATTAAAGAGCAATATGGCAAACGTACATTACAATCTGGCTATGGCATTGAAGAAATTGGGCAGGCCCCAGGAAGCATCCGAGCAGTTTGCCAAAGCAGCTGAAGGGTATCCTGAGGAAATAGCCCAGAATCCCAGCTCAATTGAAATGCATATCCATCTGGGCAACGCATTAGTTGAATTAGGAAACTTCGATGAAGCAATTGAATATTTTAGAATGGCGGTCGATTTGAACCCGACAATTCTGGATAACCAGTATAAGCTGATACAGGCCCTTGAATCTCAGGGACAACTCGATGAAGCAATTGAAGCCTCTCAAAAAGCAATTCAGTTATTCTCAAAACTTGAGCGTAAAAATGCTGTTGACAAGCTGCAGCGATATATCGAGTCTCTTAGATACAAAAAACCCGAAAGGTAGTGGAATCACTCGCCGCCATAAGCAGGACTCATTACCGAAGTGGAAAAATGTTGGTGGGACAATCGAACAAGAATGAGCTATTGACTATTTTCAGTATTTTTATTCTGGCGCTATCGATACGTCTTATTTACATCTATGAAAGCTCAGCGAATCCTTCTTTTTCAGCACCTACCGTCGACTCAGGAACCTATGATTTTTCAGCGCGGTCGGTGGCAGAAGGAAAAGACATGAATGATGATTTCTTCTGGCAGCCTTTCTTTTATCCTACTTTTCTATCCATAGTTTATTTAGCCAGCAATTCATCAATTATTTGTGCCAAGATTATTCAGGTGTTATTAGGTAGTATTACATGTTCGTTAACATACTTACTGGGGAAAAGAATTTTCAACCGAGGTGCTGGCATAATCGCTGGTGTTATAACGGCTATTTATGGACCTCTTATCTTTTTTGAGACAGAGCTATTGGCCAGCGGTTGGGCAGCATTTTGGTCAGTTGTTCTCATCTTGCTTTTTCTTAAAGCCGCATCCGAGAAAAGCGTATGGCTTTGTGTAGTTTTGGGGATATGTGGAGCTTTAAGCACCATAACCCGTCCTACTTTTATTCCTTTCCTGACGATTGCTGCTGCCTGGTTGGCAATTGTTTTCTATCGATCGCGGCTACGGTGGCCTCAGATTACCATCAGGTTAGGTGGGATTCTGTGTGGCTTTCTGCTAATAACTATACCGGTGGCAGTTCAGAATCTTCGAATAACCGGTAACTTCGGATTCCTGCCGGCATCAGGTGGGATTAACCTTTTCATCGGCAACAATCCAAATCTAACCGAAACGCTAACCGCCCGTCCCGGATGGGGGTGGGAGGAAATAACATTACTGCCTGAACAAAATGGCATCGTCGGCGACATGTGGAAACAGCAGAAGTATTTTAATAAACAAGTTATGAGCTTTATATTAACCGAACCACTTACGTTCTTGGAAGGGCTGGTTTATAAAACTATTCAGTTTTTAAACTCCAGAGAACTACCTCGAAATGTGGACATATATTTATTCAGCAATTGGTCTGGTATACTTGGCCTGCTTACATGGAAAATAGGTGGTTTTGGTTTTCCTTTCGGGTTGTTTCTACCACTGACACTGCTGGGATTAGTGAGTTACTGGCGACAGATTCCTATGCCGCTGAAGCTGTTTTTGCTCCTTTATCCGCTATCGGTAATACTGGTTTTTGTAACTGCGCGGTATCGGGTCCCCGTGATTCCAGCAATGTCTGTGATAGCTGCAGCAGGACTACTGAGCTTTATAAGAATGATACAAGGGCTTTACTGGCGACGTATCGTAATTGTAAGTTTTTGTGGTGCTGTAGTGCTTTTGTTTTCGACTCTGCCGGGCCCATTTCCAGAAGAGCAGGTGAACTTCGAGGCTGAATTATACGCCAACGTAGCGAGTGCGGAAATAGGTCAGGGGAAAATAAACATAGCTATTAAACATCTGAACAAAGCACTTTCACTGCAACCTGATTACCCTTCTGCCCATGCTAATCTGGGAGTAGCACTGACCAGGATGGGAGAGGTTGAAAAGGCCATTACTCATTATAAGATTGCTTTAGACTTTAAGGATGACTCTCCAGAAGTACACAGTAATCTGGCTTCGGCTTTAGCCGACATGGGAAAAACAGACCAGGCCATTGCACACTACAACAGAGCCATAGAAATAAGGCCGAATTATGCCGAGGCACATTTCAATATGGGAAATCTTTTATTGGGACAAAACAGCTTCAATGCTGCTGCGGAGCATTATAATAAGGCTATTCAGATCAAACCTGATTATCCAAAAGCTCATGGAAATCTGGCTGTAGCACTACTATCCCTTGGTGAAATCGAGCAGGCAATTATACATTTTACCAAGGCTGTCCGGCTGCAACCCGCAGATAACCGTCTGCGGTATAACTTAGCTATGACACTGGCCGAACAAGGCCGAACCGAAGAGGCCCTCGAAGAATTTAGGGAAGTGTTAAGGCTGAATCCTAAAGATTTGAATACCCTTGATTATATAGCTTGGATATTAGCAACACATGACAATCCAACTATTCGGAATCCCGAAGAAGCTATCCTGCTGGCTGAGAAGGCCTGTGAACTCAGTGGTAATAAGCAGCCTGAACTACTGAGTACTCTGGCTGAGGCATACGCTGCAGCCGGTAGGTTCGATGATGCTGGGGAAACAATTGAAAAGGCTCTGCAAATAACCCGGAGCAGGGGACTCGAAGAGCTGACCAAACAACTTCAGAAACAATTGAAAGACTACAAAAATAAAAATACAGCAGAGGGAAAAAGCCCCTCATCAATCAAGACTAACATTAATCCATAGAGTAAACCCAAAAAACGCTATTTGTTATTGCCGGAATTTTCGACTTTAGTGAATATAACACGTTCCGCGCCTTCACTGAAATCGCTGCGCAAATCCCCTATCTCTTTGAGCTCTGGCTCACCCGTTGTGCGGTTGGGGTCGGGCGCCAGTACGACCAAATCCAGCAAGGTAAATACATCGCTCTGCCAGATTTTTTCGTCTTCTGAGATATCTCCGATGATAAAATACTCACAGGTGCCTTCTACTATACTGCCCATATCTATGTAAACCCGCTTGATTTTTATGTTTACTGACAGTTCACGGTATTCCGAATCGTAGTAAACCTCGAAATCTCCCGCTTCAAAGATGCCGGGCTCTCCTTTCCGGCCTTGAACTCTGGTCGTCTGATTAGGCCTGCTCTCAACACCACCCAGAGAAATAACCACAGAGGAGATTGTACCATCGGGTTCAAAGACAAATTCCCAGCCATGCTTGTCGCCCTTCCATCTGCCGGCCAGAAATTGTGGAAATTCACCACCGCCTTTAATAATTACCCCAGCACCGCTTTTATTGCGGCCAGGTTCCTGACAACTTCCGAACAGCAAAAAAACGCATCCGAATAATACTATCAACCGCTTCATAATATTTAGTCCTTAGCCGTTGGTATTTAGTCGGTAGTATAACAAGGAACGATATTCAAACAAATAAAAAAAAGAGGCGCCTCTAAGGACGCCTCTTACTATCTATTATATGCTAAACCCTATACGCTGTCTGCTATTTCTTGCGGTGACGCAGGAACAATCCACCGAGACCGAGCAGGGCAATTGTCATCGGCTCAGGAATAATATACTGATGAATAAGGATGGTATCCTGCACATCCTCTGCCTCATAGCCTTCAGCATCATCCCACAGGGTGATAGTCACCCACTCGCTCTCTGGACCGCAGCAGTGGTAAATGAAATTGAATTCCTCACCACCAACATTCTCCAGTGACTGGCTATCTGCAGCTTGGATCTCATAGCCAAAGCCCCAATCATCTTCCTCATATCGGATTGCCGAAGCTGTATCGCCTGCGCCGGCAAGAATTTCAGGATAGCCCGATTTCTCGTAGTACCATCCATTGCACATAGGCAAGTGGGGGCCAATGTCATCGCCCCATTCACCACCAGCGCCGCCACTTCCTACGACGTATCCGGGAAGGTCGATAATGATGTAACCGAGGTAAAAATATTCATCAGGGCCAACAATACCAATTTTGACCTCTGTGCATATCGGAATCTCAATCTCAGTCACATTGCCTGGGCCATCCGTTACACCATTAACTGACAGCTCAATACCGGTCAGGGCTGCATTGGCCAACGAGGCCATTCCAAGAACCAACATCAAAATCATTAACTTCTTCATCATATTTCTCCTTAATACAATTATTTACTTCAAAATAACATTATCCCGAAATAACATTTGTCACTTAGCATACCTCCTTTCAAAAAACTATTTATTTTACTGTGTTCAAGACCAGAGTATTTAAGCACCAAAATTCTGCACGTAACGTACGCCAAAAACATACACTCGGTGAGTTTTCTCTTTATCCCCCACCTCTGGTGAGTTTTCTTTCCCCCGAAAGACTAAACGTACAAAACACACTACAATCCGTGAGCTTTCTCTTTACCCCCACCTCTGGTGAGTTTTCTTTCCCCCGAAAGATTAGAAGCAGTATACCAAAACAGCCAGGTCAATGCAAGGAAAAAATTACCTTTTTTCAAAAAAATTTGAAATTCCTGATAAACGCCCTTTAACAGCGAAAAAGCCAGTTTTTACGGCAAAAAACAAGCTGGAGGCTATTCTATAAAGGCCTCAACCACTGAGGTTTCTACTTCTCCGATTACTTTGCTATCAGTTCGGTGAACTTGTGCTCACGAAAGTGGGTATTTGTGTTTATCTGTGGCAAAATTAGAAGCAAAAAAAGAGGCATCCCAGCGCGTCGGGATGCCTCTTCGTAACCAAATCCGTTCTGTTCTTGGTCAGCCCTTATTTGCGACGTCTCAGCAGCAGTCCGCCAAGCCCAAGCAGGGCAATCGTTATCGGCTCAGGAATCTGGTGAATAATGATGGTATCTTCCGGCGTGTCATAGCCTTTAGCATCATCCCACAAGGTGATAGTCACATACTCGCTCTCTGGACCACAGCAGTGGTACATGAAAACGAATTCCTCACCACCAACATTCTCCAGTGACTGGCTATCTGCAGCTTGGATCTCATAGCCAAAGCCCCAATCATCTTCCTCATATCGGATTGCCGAAGCTGTATCACCTGCACCCTCAAGAATTTCGGGATAGCCCGGTTCCAGGTAATAATACTCGTGGCCCTGCTCACATGGGTCATCTGGATTGCCCCATGGCGGGCCAAGGTCATCGCCCCATTCACCACCGGCACCTGAACCTGGGCCCGGGGCGGCGGCTTCGATAATGATGTAACCGAGGTAAAAATATTCATCAGGGCCAACAACGTCAATTACGACCTCTGTGCATATTGGAATACAAATCTCAGTCACATTCCCTGTACCGTCTGTTACGCCGTTAACTGACAACTCGAGAGCCGCATTGGCCCACGAGGCCATTCCAAGAACCAACATAAAAATTAACAACTTCTTCATCATCTTCTCCTTTCTCACACGCTACCTCCGGAATCCACTCCTCCACACTAGGATGTTTCCCGGCAGCAAAAAATTTAACACTCAAATGTTACTTACTAACATTAAAGCCCAAACACTATGGACAGTTCGGGTCAGGACCGTTAGGAATCGACCAATTCGCCAGAAGAGTTACCAGGTCATCACTTGCAACCCTATAATTGCTCTTACCTTGTGGCAGATGATCGAAGTCAGCACAAATCTCATTGCCACTCATATCTTCAATAGGCTTGCTCCAAGCGCTCAGTAAGAGCGTAAGGTCATCACTTGCAACCCAGTAGTTACTCTTACCCTGTGACGCATTATCAGTATCGCCGAGGCACTGTCTCGGATAGCACCAGCAGTCAGGCTTTCCGACCTTAACCCACTCGCCCCAATTCGGGTCATCACTTGGGAAGCAACACTCACCTGTAGATACTACCACCTCAACCTCTGTGCCGCATCCAGGTGTAGCTCCAGCAGCCGGGTTCGTGCTGATTACATTACCGTCAGCTATGGTGTTATTGCAGTCGGTAGTTATACTAACCGTAAATACCTCAGCCTCAATGGCCGCTTCTGCATCAGCCTGCGTCATATTCACAACGTCCGGCACAATACATTCATAGACTTCGTCGTTACACGTGCTTACATTCGGGTCTTCATTGGGGTCTTCCATAACGACGCCACCGATGGTTGGGTTCTCGTTAACATCGTAAGTGCAATTGCTATCAGGGTAGAACTTCAAAAGGTCTCCGCTCAAACCCGGCGGCTGCGTACGGTAGCCCGCATCCGGGTCGCCGGCGTAGCACGGGTCCAGAGTGTACAGCGAGCCCATCTCAACGGTAACATTGGCGTCACCGAGGTCGCCGGGCGCATAAGGCGTGTTGTAGTCGCAAACATCACCGGCCACAATCACGATTTGACCCGGATAAATCCTGTAGTTCGGGTCTAAAACTTCTAACTTTGTGATGTTAGCCCCGGTGACGGTGATGTCCAGACCAAACGCCCGAATCCGATTTACATCACTGGTATACGATACAATAACCCCGTTGCCGTCCTTAGCGCAGGTGATGTCAACATTTGACACTGCCAGTGCCGGCACTGTCATAAGCAACACCGCAAGAAACAAAATAATTCTCCTCATAATACACCTTCCTTTCTTTTCTTCTTAAATTACAGAGCCACGCACTCTGCGCTCTCTTGGTTTTTTCCTACCTTAAATATCTACAATGCAAAATTATGCTTACTTTTAATATACCTGCACCCTTGCTTTGACTTGAGCATAACATCTTGGCTGGCAGGAACAGCCGAACGGAAATGTTTCCTTTATCTACTTCTCCATTTCCTCCTTTCCCGCCGGCTTGGCGAAGATATATGCTAAAAGGCTACTTAGCACAGTGTTACTTAACATGTGAAGGTTGATTGTAAGATATCATAAGCCCCAGAGTAAATCAAGGAAAAAATTAAAAAAATTAAAAAAATTAAAAAATTAGAGCACAAGTGTAACACCATGGAATGCACATTTTGGTCGTTAATCTGGGCAAATATGCCTGTTTTAGCTGTTTAGGGGGGTACTCTTCACCACGAGGCCGTTTTTTTTGCTGCAAAAAATAATTTTCTTATGATTCTATGTCTCGTTTTGCAATTTTGGCTCACTTTTGCTATTTTCCTGTTATGTATAAATTTCTAAAAGGCCGGCTCATGGTCGTGAGACTAATACTGCTAACGGCCACTTTAGCCCTGGTCATAATGGGGATAGCGGCCATCTATTCAGTTGGCTACCCAGCACAGGCCAGCCAAACTGCCGATTTGGGCAATCTCTGGAAAAAACAGGTCATATTCGCTGTGATTGGGGTGGTTGGCTTCATAGCAGCTAACTTTGTCAATTACCGGCGATTAGGGGCTGTAAGCTGCTGGATATACGCCTTTGTGCTGCTGCTTTTGGGCGTGTTACTGCTCGATAAGGTTGTAGATATCCCTTTTGTTCCTGTCATTAACCACGCTCGCAGATGGCTAAGAATCGGAACAACCACCACCTTTCTACAGGTCCAACCATCAGAATTTTGTAAACTGGCTTACATCCTCGCCCTTGCGTGGTACCTGAGGTACCGCAGCAACTATCGCAA